>CAZMLD010000296.1:0-3099 GCA_964566975.1 uncultured Thiotrichaceae bacterium
AAAAAATATTTGCCATGGTGGCATTTTCAGGTGAAGTGGAATTCAACGAGAAAGATTTTTTACAGGGAGGTAATTATGTCGCGCAAGGCAGGAAGCGGGAAGCGACCCCTAATAGTGAGGGAATGCTTGGTGAGAAATTTAGCGAGACCAATATGAATCCAAATCTCAAGGGCCGAGATATGCGTAAAGCCTTTGATTCGGATGATTATCAGGTAATGATTGTCGCTAACAAGTTCCAGACTGGATTTGACCAGCCCAAACTGTGTGCCATGTATGTGGATAAGAAACTGGGTGGTGTGGAATGTGTGCAGACTCTGTCACGTCTTAATCGTACCTTCCCCAGCAAAGCGGAAACCGGAACCTTCATACTCGATTTCTTTAATGATCCCGATGACATTCTTGCCGCATTCCAGCCTTACTATGAAACCGCAGAACTTGCGGATGTGTCCGACCCGGATTTGATCTTTGATCTGTTTGATAAGCTAAAAGCTGCCGGTATATTCACCTGGCAGGAAGTCGAACAGTTTTGTGAAGCTTTCTTCATCAAAAACAAAAGCAATGCTGCGATAGCCAATATTTGTAAACCTGCGGTAGAACGCTGGCAGAAACGTTATAAGCAAGCGGTCGATGCGTTTAAAGAAGCAAAGGAAATGTATGGTCGAAGCAAAGAAACGGGCGATGCGGTGCTGATAGCGAATGCAGAAAACAGCCTGAAACAATGTAAGCAGGCAAAAGATGCGCTTGAAATCTTCAAAAAGGATCTGGGCACCTATGTACGTTTCTACGAGTTTATGTCACAGATTGTTGACTATAACGATAAGGGGCTGGAAAAACTGAGCTTATACGCGCGTAACCTTGGCCCCATGTTGCGTGAAACCATGCTGGATGAAGATGAGCTAGACCTCGATGGTGTTGTACTGAGTCACTACCGCATCTCAAAAATTCGCCAACAAGATTTAAAGCTTAAAGAAGATTCCGCAGATTATAAACTGGAACCAGGTGATGAACTGGGGACTGCCAAGCCAAAAGACAAAAAAGAAGAATTTCTTTCACAGATTATCTATCGACTTAACGAAGTGTTTATAACTGACCAGCTCACCGAAAAAGACATGGTGAACTACGCCAATACAATCAGCGATAAGGTTCGTGAAAACGAACTTGTCATGCAGCAGTTAGCTAGCAACAGCACAGAACAAGCCATGCTGGGTGATTTTAATAAAGCGGTAGATGATGCGGTAATGGACAGCAGTGATGCACATCAGAACCAGATGATGCAGATATTATCGGATCAAACAAAAGCCGCTGACTTCGCACGCATTGTGTTTGATTTGTTGAAATTAGCAGAGTGAGCTTGAATATCACAGAAAAATATTGAGAACGTCCCCTAAAGCCATTAATGATTGCTTAATTGTTTATGAATGGGCATAAGGGAATAGGATAAGCAGCAGCTCCCGCCTGTTTTTCATCGTTGCATGATTATCAATGACAAATATGGTGATTATTCAGCGCCGCTATCGAAACATAGTGGCACATATGCTCTATAATGATGAAAAAAAGGAAAACGGGATGCAAGAAAATGAACAACACGCAGTAACGGAAAGTGCTGGCGTTTCAGAGAGCCCTTCTGCCAGTTTGTTGCTGGTCGATGATGACCCTTTGATTATTGAAGGCTTGGGTTTTATGTTGCGTAAGCAGTTCAACCTTATCACCGCAGAATCACGCCACCAGGCGGTGCAGAAAGTTAGTGCAGCAGAAAGCTTGCCTGGTCTGGCTTTGATTGATCTTGGGCTGCCACCGTATGCGCACAAACCAGATGAAGGTTTTGCGCTTATACGTGAGTTATTATCATTGCAGCCGAATATGAAAATCCTGGTACTGTCGGGTCAGGATAACGATGTCAATATACAGCATGCACTTACCATTGGTGCTGTCGATTTTATCGGCAAGCCAACAGAGCCTGAGTTATTGCTGGCGCGATTGCAGCACCATCAACGTTTGCATGAAGTCGAGCAACAGCGTGATGCACAAAAAACGACCTCCCTTATTGGCGACAGTGTTGTCATGCAAATAGTGACCAACCAGATTTCACTGTTTGCCGACTCCCCCTTTCCGGTATTGCTTGAAGGTGCATCAGGCACGGGTAAAGAGCTGGTAGCCCGTGCTTTACATGATGTCAGTCTACGCAGTGCTGAGCCTTATATAGCGATTAACTGTGCCGCGATTGCGCCAGACCTGCTGGAAGCGCAGCTATTTGGCCATGCTAAAGGCGCGTTTACCGGTGCCACGCAAGCGCATAAAGGCTTTTTTATAGAGGTTGGTAAGGGAACATTACTGCTCGATGAAATTGGCGAGTTACCGTTGGCGTTGCAGGGTAAGCTGTTACGGGTCATCGAAAGCGGCGAATTTTACCGTGTTGGGGAAACCAAAGAACTGCATTCACAGGCAAGAATACTGGCGGCAACCAATAAAAATCTGGCTCAAGAAGTGAAAAATGGCAATTTCAGAAATGACTTGTATCATCGGCTGAGTATCCTGAGTATTCCATTGCCAACACTCGATGCAAGAGGCGATGATGTTTTTTTATTGTTAAACGCCTTTATTGAAACCTATGCGGGTACGGTGTCTCCTTTTGTTCTCGATGAAAGTGCCAGAGAACTTTGGTTACGGTATGACTATCCTGGCAATGTCCGCGAATTAAGAAACATTGTTATCCGCTTGGGCACAAAATACCCAGGTCAAAGCGTTAGCAAAATGCAACTAATGAATGAGCTGGAAACGCAGTTATCGTCGGCCAAGTTAGAAGAAAGTGCGACCTCGGTGAATGATGAGATGATTATGCAGCAATTGCGTGCTAATGAATTCGATCTGGATAAACTCCTTGATGAGATTGAAAGTCGCTGCATTCGTATTGCCCTGGAAATGCATGGTAATAACGTCAGTAAAGCGGCAAATGCATTAAAAATAAACCGGACTACATTATATAGTCGTGTGCAAAAGCATGGAGCATAGGGCAAACTCCTAGCCGATTTGCCAGATAAAACAGATGCGGGTTCATTTATTCTCCCATGGTTTACCTTGCCTCGTCTTTCACCTTTTGAT
>CAZMLD010000297.1:0-3097 GCA_964566975.1 uncultured Thiotrichaceae bacterium
TAATCCCGATACCGTGACAACATCCTTATTCATCCGGTTATAGCGCAATAATTGATTTGCAATTAACCAAAAAATTAAATTAGAAAACCCGTTAAGCCCAGCAGAAGACAAAGAAATAATACTATCAAAATATTATATTTAATAATCTCATTAACTTTAGAGGGCTGCCCAACAACCGTTAAAACCACGATGATATTATGCAACGCAATCATATTACCAAGCGTTGCGCCTATGCTCTGCAAAGATAAAAACAAGACAGGATCAGCACCTAAAGAAATAGCACTGTTCGCCTGAAAGTCACCAAACAAAAGATTAGAAACTGTGGTGCTGCCTGTAATAAACGAACCCAATGCACCGATTAAAGGTACAAAAATCGGAAACAATGACCCGCTAATACTAACAACAGAACTTGCCATCATAATAGGCAGGCTTTGATAACTATTCTGGTTTGCATCTGAGTGAATAAATATTTGCACGAAAACCAGAATAATAATTAAAACCACAATAGCCCCTTTTGCCTTTTCCAGAGACTCCTTAAGCGAAAATTTAATCTGTTTTGCTGATTGACGAAAAAACAATGCCAAAAGTGCGCCACTTAAAAACAGCAACGTACCTAAGGTATGAAACGGGCTAAAAATAAAATTAATTTTCGTTTCAAAAATAGAAGAGAAAGAAAAAGTAAGATAAGAGCTTGTCAACCATTCTTTAACCGGGAAAAAATCAGCTCTTGTAATAAAAATTACTGAAGCCAAAAAAGAATAGGGAAGCAAAATTTTAAAAATTTCAAATAAAGAAACAGATTTTGACTTTTCTTTAATTTCTTCAACATGGTCAAAATCCCAATGCGTTGCGGGCACAAACCAGGATTTTTGTATCATAATTAATAGCAAAAACAGACCAATAAGACCGCCAGCAAGCGAAGGCAATTCAGGCCCCAGATGATAAGCCAAAAGCCAGGCTGGCAGCGTAACTACAAGCGTGGCAATAATTAAAAAAGGAATCATCTGCAGGATGTATTTTATTTTTTTAACCTGCTTTTTTCCGAAAACTAAAACAAGCATCAGCAACACTGCCAGACAAACAAAAAAGCCAGCAAAGATATTATAAAAAGCAATAAGCCTGGTAACTTCAGGTATATATACAAGAAAACCCTGTTCTAAACCTGCTCCGAAACCAATAATTACTGGTGTTCCTACCGCGCCGAAGGATGAATGAATGGCTGCACCAATAAGAGAAAGGGTAACAGCCGCAATAACAGGAAAGCCGAGTGTTATGAGAATGGCGCTAGCTAAAATTGCTGGGGTTCCAAAGCCGGCACTGCCTTCAATCAATGCAGTAAACGCCCAGCCGATAACAATAACCTGAACTCTTCTGTCTGGCGTAATATTGTGAATGAGATTTTTTATTTTTTCCTGGAACCCGCTATTTTTCAAGACAGAAAGAAAAAAGATTGCGCCAATAACAATAAGCCCTATTTCCAGAGCAAATAAAAAACCTTTTATGGACGCGGCAAAAATCCAGTTATAGTGCATTTGCCAGACAAAAATCACAATCAAAAGGAGAACAAACAAAGCACTTGCCATTGCCTTTAATGGTGACCAGCGACAAACTATAATCAAAAACAGGACGGTCATTAAGGGTAAAATTGCCAATATTTGCATCATATTTTTAATTTAAGAGAATTCCACACCAAACTCGTTGTCCTAGTGCAGTGTATATGAATAGATAACATATTAATGAAACCTATGAAAAGGATACTTAGGGACATGCATGGAATAATTGAACAATTCTGGCGCAAAAAAATAAGCTAAAATGTTCAAGTTATTTCGTGACAAGCCCTTAGCCTACCACTGATTGCGGTGGAAAAAAGGCAAAGCTTTTTCAGCCAACTGCCTCTTAGAAAAATAACCATTTATTATGAAAAAAATAAAAATTGCGTTTTTTGGTATTAAGCCATGGGAAATGGAATATATAAAGCCCAGACTGGAAAAATTTGACTGCGTTTTTTTTGAGAGCAGATATGACGAAAAATATATGGAACAAATTATAGACTCAGAAATCATATCGCCCTTCATTTTATCGACCATCGGCGCAAAGCAAATTAACTCACTTAAAAATTTAAAGTTTATCGCTGTTCGTTCAACAGGCTATGATCACATTGATTTGGCTGCTGCCAAAAAAAGAAAAATACCTGTCTCTAACGTCCCTGTTTATGGAGATAATACTGTTGCCGAACATGCCTTTGCATTAATTTTGACCTTATTCAAAAAAATTCCGGCATCTATTGATAAAATAAAAAATGGTGATTTTTCTTATGAGGGATTAAGAGGCCATGATTTAAAAAACAAAACTATTGGTATAGTTGGCACAGGTAATATCGGAAGACAAGCGATAAAAATAGCTCAAGGATTTTCCATGAAGGTGATTGCTTATGACATTAAGCAGTCACAAGACTTAATAAACAACGGGGTTGAATACCTTGATCTGAAAAAACTTTATTCTACTTCTGACATTGTTAGTTTCCATGTCCCTTACAACAACATCACTCATCATATGCTGAACCTGGAATCACTGAAAGACTTTAAAAAAGGTTGTTATATAATCAATACCGCACGCGGGGGGATTTGTTCAGCTAGCGCGCTATTAAAAGGCTATAAGGAAGGTTTATTTGCAGGTATTGGTCTGGACGTTTTGGAGGAAGAGACCTTTATTCGTGAAGAAATAGAGCTGATCACAAATACTGTTGAAAAAGAAACCGTGCATAACTATAAACTAGCCTTGGAGAATCACCTTCTCGCCAAACAGGAAAATATAATTATTACCCCACATAATGCCTTTAACACCATAGAAGCCTTAAAAAGAATTTTAGATACAACGGTTGAAAACATCGAAGCTTTTGTCAACAACGAAGCCATTAATGTTGTAAAATAAATACTCCATCGGCTAAATTCGGTGGTTTCAGGTTACGGCTAAAAGCCGCTTATTTCGTCTAAAGGCGATCTACAGCACACTAAAATCATGTCGCACAATCTAACCTTGTTCGTTATACCTTTACATCATCTTTCTTCAGATTTTGACGATAATTTTTAACAGCTAA
>CAZMLD010000298.1:0-3096 GCA_964566975.1 uncultured Thiotrichaceae bacterium
AGCAAACAAGCGATGATACCCCGTCAAAAATATTGTCACTAAGCGCTTAGAAAATAAACCGGATTCAGGTCAATAATTGAAATAATACCATTCATCGCCACCACTCCCGCGATAACAGGCGGGCTAGTGTTGACTCTGTAGCATAAGCGCCTAATCAAACGCACTGAGAGAAGATATTTTAGTGTGTAAGGGCTTAGGGTTTAATAGCCTTAAGCTGCTGTCTAAAAAAGTTATAACGACAATTATGCTGACGCAAAAAAGCGGGCGGTTTGTTATTAGCAAACCGCCCGCCTTAAGACTGTATATATTTTGACTAAATATCTAGTCGTCTAACGATAGCTCATAGACGGCTTGAGTAGCATCAGTGCCTTCCCATGTCGCTTCAACAACAGTCAGCCCGACAACGATATCCTCAAAGAATTTATCCACCGTTATCTTGGTATCATCTAAACCCTCAATCTTGGTTGTGGCATTGATATTCACCGTCTTACCCAGCACGGTGATGGTGTTAGCAACAGCGTCTTTAGCCGTTACTGGACCACGAATTTCCATCTCACCATCAGCCTCTTCGCGGGTTAATTCACTGACAATGAAATCACCATTTGCAGCAATAAAGCCTTCTATTTCCAGAAATTCACCCACTACAATATCAGCCAGTGAAAAAGCGACTTCACTGCTTGCATCACGCTCGTCTTGCATTTCTGTATTGTCGGTAACATGCACGGTAATGCCAAGCAGTGTCAATGTGTTACTGGCGACATCTACGCTTTCTACTGCCGCCTCGATGCTGGAGTCGTTATCCTCAAACTCAATTTCTTCGGCCTGTAACACACCATTGCTATCGAGTTCACCTTCGACTTCAAGATGGACACCGAGAATAATATCAGCAGCCAATCCATACAAGTATTGTGTCGATGCTGAGAGGTGCTGCACGGTTAAGCCACCCATTTCAAACTTACCGTCTGAAACCAACTTGGTTACAATCCCCTCTAATTCCAGCTCTTTACCGCTAAGATCGCTATCGCCTAGGCGATTATGCGAATCAATCTCGCTTGCTATGAACGTATTTGAACCGGGAACATAGCGCTTGAGGTTATCTTCAACTTCCACCAGCTGCCCTTCAACCGGAACACCACCAGCAAGATCATCGACATCGGCTGAACTATAATCAATCAACAGACCGTCAATTTTAAAGGTCTTGGCAGCGGTATTCAAATCGCGTACGTTACCAACCACGCTGAACTCGCTGACATCTGTAGGGGTTTCGATATCAATGTAACTGGCAACAATATCATCATCTGCATTACGCAAACCGCTAATTTCAAGAATATTACCCGCAGCAATACTCGCCGCTAAAAGGTCATCATCAAATCGGGTCGAAGCATCAATAATAATGGTTTGCCCCATTACCGAAAGCCTGCCATTCGCTACCGGCCCATCGGCAGGCCCTGTTAACTCTTCTTCAAAAGTAACACTGGTGGCAATACGGCTGTTCATATCACCTTCGACTCGCACGATCATGCCGACATCCAGATCTTCCACTCGGTTTACAATATTACCACTGCTGGTTATTGTCGCATTGTCGGTATTAAACCTTACCCCGTTAACAAACACACTGCCAAAGCCAGTAATGGTGCCAGAGCTGATACCAGCACTACTTTCGGGCGTGATTCCAAGCCCAGCGTTATCACTGTCCCCACAACCAACCAGCATGAGTGGCATAGTTAAAGACATGGCTAATAAAATTTTATTTTTCTTCATGGTTATTCTCCAGGGCAATTTTGATTTTTAGTTTTGTCTTACTAACACCACTAAAATACAGACATGCCAAAATTTTTAAGTATTTATTGGGAATTATTTCCCAACTGTACATAAGGCAACGCTAAAATAAAGAAGTTCAAAATCAATCTAACTTTTTTTAAAAAAATTTCTAATAAACAGTTAGCCTGACTTTTCAACAGCAAACGCTGTGATAGTGCAACATTGATTTTATTAAAGAGGAATCAGACATGACCCAAGTCGAAGAGGTTCATTTAAAACAGATTTTTTCTACGGCATTTGTAAACTAATGTAAATTAGCGACTAATAAGATAGTGCACACTAAACAGTCGCTCCTTATCCAGCCACGTTTTTATCCGTTGAAAACCAGCCTGAGTAGCCAGTTGTTCAAAATGCGCCACGGTATATTTATGCGAATATTCGGTAACAATTGACTGTTTTTTTTCAAAATGAAAAACATGCTCATCAATATGGACTTGCTGGCGCTGCTGGCTGACCAGATGCATTTCAATCCGCCGCTGTTCTTCGTTAAAAAAAGCCAGATGTGAAAACTGATCAATATTAAAGTCGGCTGCCAGTTCCTGGTTTATTCGCACCAACAGATTTTTATTAAACCGCTCGGTATAACCTTTTTTATCGTTATAAGCCGCATTTAAGATATCGGTCTGTTTCTGTAAGTCCACACCGATCAGTAGACCCCCTGCGTCTCCAACCATTGACTTTATTTCTGCAAGCACCGCGACTGCCTGATCAGGCTCAAAATTACCAATGGTTGAACCAGGGAAGAAAACCACCCTTTTTGCCGATTCAGTATGATACGGCAACTCAAGCTTGTCGGTAAAATCGGCACAGATAGCGTGCACATTTAACCAAGTAAATTCAGCCGCAAGTTTTTGTGCTTCCTTCTGCAGGTAGCGTTTAGAAATGTCGACCGGTAAATAAGCAATGGGTTTGAGCGCATCCAGTAGCAAGCGGACTTTATAACTGTCACCACTACCTGGCTCGATGAGTAGGCAGTCAGTACCGAGCACCTTCACAATATCATTTATATTATCGCGGATAATACTTACTTCGGTACGTGTCGGATAGTACTCCGGTGTGCTACAGATCTGTTCAAACAAACGCGAACCGGCTTCATCGTAAAAATATTTTGGCTGAATATAAGGCTCTGCAGCAGATAGACCTCGGATTATATCGGCGCGAAAATTCGTAAGCTCCGGGTGCTGATCAAAAAACTGATAACGTCTTGAAGGTGATTTAGTCAATTTAGTGCTGCCCTCCCTCTGGAGAATCAGTAAGGTTGCATTGATAATACAT
>CAZMLD010000299.1:0-3091 GCA_964566975.1 uncultured Thiotrichaceae bacterium
CCCCTGTATCCGTAGTAAATAGCCATGGCGTGTACTAACCTATATTGTATCTTGACTTTAAATTTCAAATGCTTATTGTTGTACCTTGCCTTGTTAAAGAAGGCAGTCTTTTAGCTAGTAATGCTGATATCTAAATCGTTTTTCATAGCGCAAGACCTCTTAAGCCAGCCACTAAATGGTTGGCTTTTTTTTGTCTTTTATTTACCGATATTCAAACAATTCAGCGTTGTATGCATATATACTTGAATGCAAATCAATTATCTTAACTCACTGAAAACATAAGAATGAGAACAATAAAAAAGTCTCACAAGCTGGATGCTGTCTGTTATGACATTCGTGGCCCTGTGCATCGCGAAGCACGTCGGCTGGAAGAAGAAGGGCACAAAATTCTTAAGCTAAATATTGGCAATCCAGCACCATTTGGTTTTGATGCGCCAGAAGAAATCGTGCAGGACATGATTCACAACGTTCCTGTTTCCCAAGGTTATAGCGACTCCAGGGGCTTGTTTTCAGGGCGTAAAGCAGTCATGCAATATTGCCAGCAAAAAGGCATTAAAAACGTCGAGATTGATGATGTATATTTGGGTAACGGTGTCAGTGAACTGATTGTGATGTCGATGCAGGCATTAATTAATAATGACGATGAAGTTTTGATACCGTCTCCAGACTACCCTTTATGGACAGCAGCAGTCTGTCTTTCCGGTGGTAAAGCGGTGCATTATCTGTGTGATGAGCAGTCAGAATGGTACCCTGACATTAATGACATCAAGGCAAAGATCACCGCAAAAACGCGCGGCATTGTTATTATCAACCCGAACAACCCAACCGGATCAGTATATCCACAGGAAATACTTGAAAGCATCATCGAGCTTGCCAGAGAACATCAACTGATTATCTTTTCTGATGAAATCTATGACAAGATTTTATATGACGATACCAAACATATTTCCACCGCATCACTGGCAGACGATATTTTATGTTTAACCTATAACGGTCTGTCAAAAGCTTACCGTGTAGCCGGTTTTCGTGCTGGATGGATGGTTGTTAGTGGTGATAAAACACATGCTACCGATTATATTGAAGGCATTGAGTTACTGGCTTCAATGCGGCTGTGTTCAAACGTGCCGGGGCAGCATGCCATACAAACCGCATTAGGTGGTTATCAAAGCATCAATGAACTGATTATGCCTGGTGGTCGATTGTACCAGCAACGTGACTTGGCGCATGACATGTTAACTTCAATACCAGGAATCAGCTGTGTCAAACCTAAAGGTGCGATGTATTTGTTCGCCAAAATGGATCAGGCAAAATTTAAAATTTCAAATGATGAAAAAATGGTGCTGGAGTTATTAACGCAGGAAAAAATCCTGATTGTTCACGGTTCGGCTTTTAACTGGCCGAAAACAGACCATTTCAGGGTGGTGTTTTTGCCACATGTGGATGAACTCAGCAAAGCACTGAGTGCGATTGCCCATTTCTTTTCTCACTATAAACAATAAGTGATGTCAGCGACGATTGCTGAAAATTTAAACAGAGTCCAGCAAGAAATTCTGCACTGCGCACAAAAAAATGGGCGCGATGCAACTGAAATACAGTTAATCGCAGTATCTAAAACGCGCTCGTTACTTGAAGTTGAAACGCTGGCTGCGCTGGCTCAAAATCATTTTGGCGAGAATACCATCCAGGATGCGATGCGTAAGATTCCAGAAGTTAATAATAAAATTTTAGAGTGGCATTTTATCGGGCATTTGCAGTCAAAAAAAGCCGGAAAAATCCCTGGTTATTTTCAATGGATACATTCGATTGATAGCATCAAACTTGCACAAAAGCTGTCAAATGCAATGTTGAATAGTTCAAAAAATGCCAGACTTAATTGTTTAATACAGGTAAATGTCAGCGGGGAAGTCGGTAAGTCCGGTTTAATGCCGGCTGCGCTGAAACCATTTTTACAAAGCGTGTTAGGTCAGTCGCTGCCATGTTTGGTCTGGCGTGGCTTGATGACTATCGGTGTGCATGGTGACGAACAACGAAGCCGTAACGCCTTTGCTCAATTAAGGGTATTGCAGCAATCTTGTAAAGCGGAGTTTTCCTTGCCTGAATTTGATCAGCTATCGATGGGAATGAGTGGTGATTATTGTCTCGCGATTGAAGAAGGCGCGACGATGGTTAGAGTTGGAACAGAAATTTTCGGTAAGCGAAAATAAAAGCGGGCGCGTAAACCGAAGCCTACGCGCCCTAGCAGCGCATGATTACTGCTAACTCGTTGCGCTGACTTTTGGGTGCAGGCAGCAGAATAGGTAATCACACTACATTGGACTGTTTTTATACTAGCGGGATTATTCAACTAGGAAAAAACCATAATATAACTATATTATAATATTCCAGCATAGTCAATCAGCGACCTTATTCAAATATGAGTAATAGTATAGGATGCACTATTTACGAACCTAAGGATGGAAATAAGCCTTAAAATCGTCGCATTTAGCTAAAAACCACCGCCCTCATCCAATGATGAAAAAACCAGAAAACACATGGCTACATACGTGATCGAATTTCTTAGGTGGTACGCAAGCGGTTATTTTTAAGCTTGGCGTCAATACCACATGAACAGATACACTTTGATTACATGTTTTTCAATTATTGCATTTGTTCCAAGCAATATTCTGTTAGTCTCGTAAACGACAAAAAGCAGGCAAAAAACGCAGCCATATGCACCCGATATTACAATTTTTCGCAAAACAGCGAGGCAAGTTAAAAGTCAGCGCAAACCACAGCGCACAGCATAACCTGAAGCATTCTATGCTAAACACTGGCTTGCTGTTAATGCTGGTTTTTACTTTGCACATTGGTTTTATGATGTATTATGAGCGCCTGAGCTTAGGCGATGCTATCTGGCTGACCTTTACCACTGCCACCACCGTGGGTTATGGTGACCTTTTTGCCAGTACCATGCAGGGACGCATTGCCACCATTGTGCTTATTTACTTGGTGGGCATTTTTATATTAGCCAAAGTTGTTGGTGATTATTTCGATTACCGCTATTCGGTTCGTGAGAGAAAAATTAAAGGCCACTGGAGTTGGGGCATGAAAC
>CAZMLD010000300.1:0-3091 GCA_964566975.1 uncultured Thiotrichaceae bacterium
ACCCTAGCCGCCTAAAGGCGTGGGATTTACGGATCCCCTATCGGGGACTTTAAAAAAGAGAACACGCCCCCAGGTGGTTCAAGGGGCGCAAAGCTCTTAGTAACCTAAAGCACCTTTCGCTTTTTCTACATCGACAGCGTCTTTTGCTTTTTCTTTATCAATTGAAGATGCCGCTTTTTTGTAATCAACACCATCAGAACTCACCGAACTTTTTAACGTGTCTTTATCGACAGAATCGGCGGCTTTATCTTTATCCACAGAATCGCTAAGTTTTCCATAATCAGCCGAACACGCTATCGGACCTGCAATAAAAACCAATGTTAGTAGTAGCACCTTAACTTTCATAGTAAGAAATCCTTTAATTTTGTTGTAAGCATACATACTAGCAGAAACCTTCCCAAGAAAACGACAATATTAAAACGCAGATCTGCTAACAACTGGCTAATTGATAAAAATGTCACAATAATTTAACAAAAACATCAAACCAATGTAATAAACCGCCATTACATTGGTGTTTGCATCAACACTGATATAACACAAGCTCTGACTCACCGACTACCTTTAATATGACAAAAAAGCATGGAAAACAATTATGCACTTATCATTCGAATTCAGGGTGTGCTATTGCGCGATATTTTGACGGAAATATTGGAAATAATTAACCGCTTTAACTTGTGCTTGAGTTATGCTGAGGTCTCAAAATAATATAAAGACGAAAAAGTGAAACAAACATCAACACCGTTATTCAGCAGTTGGCAATGGCTTTATTAACCACAACCATGACTCTACCAGCTTGTGCTACAGCAACCACTTACCCGCTAACAGACCTGATAGCTGCATATGGAAAGATAGTGCCTAGTAACAAATAACACCCAAGGCTTTAACATAGAACAGTTCTACATCTACTTTGATCTTAACTTCTATGACAACCTGCAAGTAACCTCATCGCTGGCAGACTGAGATGAACCAACCCCTAACCCTGCGGTTGTATTTGACACAATAAATGACAGTTTCTATGATACCTTGGCATTAACATCGGCTATAGCTGGCGGCATGACAGACGGCGAGTTTTTTGTAAATTTTAGCTGGTTGGGTGCAGGCACTCTCAGTGTGGAATTGTTTTAAATTATAGCCTCGAATACTCTACACTTTACAATAAAGGAAATCGCAAATGCCACATCATAAGTCCTTGCTACTATTTTTTGTTTCTACCATATTGTTATTATCGGTACTTTTCCTTAGCGTGCAAACTAATCTTGTCCATGCGCGCAACACTGATACGCAAAACACCGACGACCTGATTATTCTGGATTACCAACTGGTAAGTAAAATCAGGGTTGGCAGCACAACATTTGAATATATCTTCACGGCCAGCATAGCGAATAAAGGATTGACTAACTTTACCGATGTCACCGTAGATATAAGCAGTCTGATACCAACCACTGTCTTCATGGATAACAACCTGACATTTGGTTATGTTTTGGCTGGTACTACCGTAAATAGTAAGGATACCTTTTCGCTAAGAATTGATCGACAATCTTCTTTTAGCGAGGATGATTTAATTATTTCTGTGTTAGCTCAGGCACAAGCTGAAGCACCGAGGAACGTAATCTTCTTCCACCCTGACGGTTACGGGCTTAGCCACTGGAACGCGCTACGTTTCTGGCTAGTGGGACCAGACGGTAAATTGAACTGGGATAAATTACCACATATAAAGCCTTATACCGAGCACATGAAAGACACCTTGACCGCCAGCTCACATGGCGGCGCGACAGTACATGCCTACGGTGTAAAAGTGGCATCTGATAGTTTTGGTCTGGATGAACAGCAAGTCATTACCGCGCTTTCTGGTAAACAAATGTCTATTATGCAAGAAGCACTTGAGTCTGGTTTGGCTACGGCACTACTGCAAAGTGGACACATCGCTCAACCAGGCTCGGCCGCGTTTGTCGCCTCGGTACAAGAACGCAGCATGAGAGAAGAAATTGCCAGACAGGTCATCGAATCCGGTGTTGATGTCATCCTCGGCGGTGGTGAAAAATTTCTCTTGCCAGAAGGCGTTGCTGGCAGACACGGGAATGGTCGACGCACTGATGGTGTTAATCTTATTGCACGCGCCACCGAACTCGGTTACACCATTGTCTACACCCGTGATGAGTTGATGCAGGTATCCGCTGGGACAGCAACTAAAGTGCTAGGGGTATTTGCCAGTCGAAACACCTTCAATGCGGCAACAGAGGAAGCCTTGCGAGACAATGGACTTCCACACTACTGGCCTTGGGCACCCACCATAGCCGAGATGTCGGCAGCAACGCTGGAAATTCTTGCGCGCAATCCGAAAGCAGCAACAGCGGGTATGTTCATCGTCGCAGAAGAAGAAGGCACAGATAATTTTGGCAATAGCGCCAACGCCAGCGGTTCGTTTGAGGCAGGCAAACGTAGTGATGAGGCTATCGGGGTATTTGCAGACTTTGTTAACAACAACCCGAATACCTTGTTGATTACTGCCGCCGACAGCAGCGCCGGTGCCAAGAACATCGTTGGCTTAACGCCAGCGATGCTAAAGCACTTATGGGCGGGATATACTACAAAAGGCAAAGTACAGGAATTCCCTTTTAACAGCAGAGCAGATGGCACATGGGCGCTAACCCCACTGGATGGCGTTGATGGTGCACTCACTACGCCATCGTCAATGTTCATGGCCGCACCGGATAAGACCGGTAGGCGCATGCCGTTTGCAGTGACATGGGTGCGCCTTGATGTATCAGGCGGTATCGTCGCTCGCGCCATGGGTTATAACGCCGAGCTGGTCAGCGAGCTGGGCGTGGTCGATAATACCGATATTTATCGCATCATGTACTACACCCTGTTTGGTATATGGCTAGGTGAGCCAATATAAACTCAGGCAGAGTTCGAGGAATAATAAACCGAATACGCCTGAGCATGGAAAAAAAGCAGGGGTCAGAAAGCAGGAAAAGCAGGGGTCATGAAAGCAGGTACACAAAGCAGGGGTCATACACAAAGCAGGGGTCAAAGCAGGGGTCAAGCCGATTTTACAATGTCTAATTTATTTTCCATCCATTTTATAGCT
>CAZMLD010000301.1:0-3082 GCA_964566975.1 uncultured Thiotrichaceae bacterium
GGTACATGCAGGCAACTCGCACATTTTTTTTATTTTTAAAGGTTTCCAGTGCGGCGGGCCCTGTGTCTCCAGATGTTGCGGTTAGTATCAAATACTGTTCGTTTCGGTTTTGAGCAAGGGAGGATAAAACAACACCAAAAGGTTGTAATGCCATGTCTTTAAATGCGCGCGTTGGACCGTGCCATAATTCACTAACGTAAAGGTCATCAAATACCTTTACCACGGGAACGGGGTTATTGGCATCATCAAAATTTGCATATAAGGACAGTGCATTTTCGATGATGTCTGAATCCACATCAATCTCAAAGGCGGTTAATACCGCATGGGCTAACTCCTGGTAAGTTGAATCAAGATGCTGTGCGAAGAAGCTGGTGCCTAGTTCGGGTAAAGTTTCGGGTGAGTAAATTCCACCAAAAGATGAAATGGGTGACAGAATTGCTTCAGAAAAGCTGACTTTTTCAGAGCGCTGACCGTCATTGCCACGAGTTTCGATAAAGTGCATTGTGTATCCGATATTATGATGTAGATAATAATCTGAATTATATACTTTTCGTACTCAAGAAGCTCCCATTTATAGGCAATGCCTTTTACCAATAGCTACGATTTTTATTCTCGGACAAGCGCCTCGTTTTACTGAAAAACCGACACCCACTAAACGGGGTAAGATTGAGAAATATGGGTAGAATGTAGTCTATGGTTATGTCCAGGATGATTCCACCGTAGAGCAATTATCTGCATGTACCCTGATGATATCAATAAAGTCCTGCCTGTCAATGACTTGCGCGCCGAGTGTCTCTAGGTGTCTAGAATAGACTTGCACATCAATCAGACACGGCTTTATGGTGGTACACAGATGAAACAGAGCAACTTTTGATGCGTCATTCATTTTACTGAACATGGACTCGCCAAAAAAAACATCGCCTAACAACAGCCCATACATACCACCAACCAGCTTATCGTTATGCCAGCATTCAATGGAGTGAGCGTCACCCGTTTTATGTAACTGGCTGTAGACTTCTATCATGGTTTGGGTAATCCAGGTGCCGCTGTTTTCTCCGTTCTTAATATTACTTCTAGGTTCGGCACATGCCAGCATGACTTCTTTAAATGCAGTATTGAGTTTAAGCTCAAAAGGGTTGTTTTTAAGCGTGCGTTTGAAACGTCGCGAAATGTGGAATTTTTCTGGAAATAATACACAACGAGGGTTGGGTGACCACCACAACACAGGTTGACCTGCTGAATACCAGGGGAATATGCCTCTTTTATAAGCCTCAATAACAAGCTCTGGTGTTAACACTTCACTGGCAGCAAGTAAGCCGTCAGGTTCTACAAGAGCGGTGTTAATATTCGGAAATTGAAAGTGTGTGTCTTCTAACCAGGGTATTGGTGGCATTGGTTTCTAGGTTTTAGTTGTGCTGCATCGTGTGATTATCAGCTTTGCACTTATCAGGCGCAATGGCTTTATTGAAATTTTTACAGATAGTTTCCTGGGGTCTATGCCATATTGAGTGGAAGAAGTATGGGTCTATGTTACATTGAGTGTTTTTTATTGTGAGCAAAGAATTATCCTTCCCGTCATTCCCGCATGTTTTTAGCGGGAATCTATTGTCTGAAGAGTAGATTCCTGCTAAAAACATGCAGGAATGACGGAGTAAGTAACTTTGGTATTTCTGGGTTACAATAAAAATTCACTCAATATGGCATAGACCCAAAGTTTATAAATAGTCACCCGTTTCTCCGGCTCTCACCTTGTAAAGAGTCTGATTGTAGATAGCCTAGTAAGTATAGATGTTCTCCAACAAAATTTTTAGCGCTGGATTTTATACTTTAAAAGGTGACGATTCGAGCAATAATTTACCATGTTCTCCCATTGCAATGGCTTCTTGTTGTAGAAAATTATCTATCGCCAGTTTGAATTCAGTATTCTGTATCCAGTGTGCCGACTGTGTTTTCGTCGGCATAAACCCACGCCATATTTTATGCTCTCCCTGTGCGCCGGGTTCAAACAGTTGTAATTTTTTATTTATACAATAGTCTATGCCGGTGTAATAACAAACTTCAAAATGCAGGTTGTTATAATGATCACTACAGCCCCAATGTCTGCCATAAAGCTTGTTTTTACCTTCAAAGAAAATGGCCGCAGCTACCGTTTTATTTTCATCAATGGCGAACACAGCGATTAGTTTATGAGCCACTGCTCTAAAGAAATCCAGTGTTAATGTTGCTGTGCCCGATTTTTTTATAAAGGTAACGCGATAGTATGCATATAATAAATCCCATTGTTCATCATTTAGTTCACCGCCAGGAATGACCTGAATTTTTATATTTCCTTCAACCGCTTTTCTACGTTCACGTTTAATATTTTTTCGTCGTTTTGAGTTGAGCTGAAGGAGAAAATCATCAAAGGTTTTATAGTTATTGTTTTGCCAGTGAAACTGGTAGTCAAAACGTAACATTAAGCCACTGTCGGCCAGTACGGAAAGGTCATCCTCTTCACAAAATAAAAAATGTGCCGAGGACAGGCTGTTTTTCTCTGCGTAGGCAATGAGGGCATTAATCAGACCTTGTTTAATGATTTTTATATCAACAGCAACGCCATTGCTGTCAGTATGGTTTTTTTTGGTAAGTAAGCGTGGGCCTTGTGCTGGGGTAAATGGAATGCTGGTGACAAGCTTGGGGTAATAATCCAGGCTATTTCTCTGATAAGCATCAGCCCATGCCCAGTCGAAAACGAATTCACCGTAAGAATTGCTTTTTAGATAGGCTGGGCATGCACCAATAAGTGTTTTGCCGTCATACAGTAAACAATGTTGAGGCTGCCAGCCCCATTTCTCCAGGCAGTCGTGTTCTTCTAATGCATGCAAGAAATCGTGCTGAATAAACGGGTTTGAGTCACCGGCAAGTTTGTCCCAGTGTTCGGCTGCTACATCAGCGATTTTGTTGGTGAAAACAATTTTCATTAGGGGAAGGGGTATAACAATACGGTAAGGTGGGTGCTTAATAATCCTAAAAAAATCAGTTGAACCTACTGCGAACGTCTAATACACTGAATTTTAAGGATAATACATAATGATGCAAGAAA
>CAZMLD010000302.1:0-3072 GCA_964566975.1 uncultured Thiotrichaceae bacterium
GTAACTTTGGTATTTCTAGGTTACAATAAAAATCCACTCAATATGGCATAGACCCACAAAAAAGCCCCAAACAATGTTTGGGGCTTTTTTGTGTTACTGCAATAGTATGCAATAAATATGGTGGGCTGTGAGAGATTTGAACTCTCGACCATCGGATTAAAAGTCCGGTGCTCTACCAACTGAGCTAACAGCCCTTATCTTTTCTTGATATAACCATTCAACTTCGCGAACGCCATCATAATCAAGAGGCGCGAATCTTACATGGTGTAGCGCCGAAAAACAATATTTTTCAGTAAGGTATCACATAAAATAACGTGTTGGATCTAGCTCACCAGCTTCTTTAAAACCTTTTCGTCGCAATTGGCAGGAATCACAACGACCACAGGCTTCGCCTTCAGCATTAGCCTGATAGCAGGACACGGTATGGGAGTAATCAACGCCCATCGCTAGGCCAATTTTGATAATTTCTGCTTTACTTTTATCTATCAATGGGGTGTGAATCGTTAATTGCTTACCCTCTACGCCAGCTTTTGTCGCTAGGTTCGCCATGCTTTCATAGGCAGCTATAAATTCTGGGCGACAGTCTGGATACCCAGAGTAATCAACGGCATTTACACCAATGAATATATCCTGTGAAGACAGAACTTCGGCTACCGCCAGCGCATGAGACAAAAACAATGTGTTTCTTGCAGGAACATAGGTTACTGGGATACCCGCCGTTAGCTCGACAGGCACCGAAATAGCCTCATCAGTTAATGCCGAACCCGCCATCACACCATTATCAATATGAATCACCTGGTGGCTTACTGCATTTTTTGCCGCCAGCTGTTCTGCTGCATTAATTTCAGACAGGCTTCGCTGTGCATAATTAAAACTTATCGCGTGGCATTCAAATTTTTCACTGGCAAGCGCCAGCACAGTCGCCGAGTCTAGCCCGCCCGATAACAGCACGATGGCTTTCGATGGTTTACTTTGTGTCAACATAGGCAACTAAGTCTAAACATGATCTGTGCGATAAGCAATTGGGTTCATAACAAGTGATAGGCACTAATCAACTTAATCAAAGTCTCCTTAAACCTAGAAAAATCGGTTGGGCGCGAAAAAGACGCGTAAGGTATTGGCGTGCATGGTGAATCAGAAAAACGCGTAGTCACCTTACTGGTGATGAGCGCTTTTTCTGGTTTGCTAGGTGCGTCAATAACTTGCGTGGACTTTCGCGATTCAACTGATTTTTCTAGGTTAAACCCCCTGTTTGTCACCCCATAGGTATTTATGCAGTTGAATTTGCAGTCGCACATTCAGTTCGTCATGCAATATCCAGGTAGCGAGTTTTGTTGCATCGAGCTGCCCATGACTGGGTGAGAACAGAATTTCACACTGACTCTCAAGTTTATGTGATTTTATAAATTGCTTGCTCCAGCGATAATCATTCTCATCACAAATGACAAACTTAAGCTGGTCTTTGGCATTCAAGAAGGCAAAGTTTTCAAACCTATTTTTGCTGTCCTCATTAGACGCAGGCGTTTTTACATCGAGTACCTTAATCACTCGCGGATCAACCTGATCGACCAACAGAGCACCACTGGTTTCTAAAGACACATCATAACCCAGCTCACATAATTGATTAAGCAGTGTTATGCAGTTTTTTTGCGCCAGCGGTTCACCACCAGTAACGGTCACATGCCGAGTCTTATGCTGTTTGACATTATCGATGATATTTTCTATATCCACCCATTTACCGCCAGTGAAGGCATAGGCTGTATCACAATAGCCGCAACGCAGAGGGCAACCCGTCAAACGGATAAATACCGTTGGCAAGCCGACATTACGCGCCTCCCCTTGCAGGGAGTAAAATATTTCAGTAATTTTGAGGCGAGCTTGTGGTGACAATTTGCGTGCAGGCATTAATGACAGGATAACAGTTAATTCCCTTCACGCGTGATGCGTTGCATACGTTCACTGGCTTTTTTGGCCATCGTGGTGTCAGGATGTAAAGTGATAACCTGTTGCAGCGCATCACGAGCCGCTGACCAGTTCTTTAGTTCAAAATAGACGTAGCCAATTTTCAGGCGTGACCCTGAAATTTTCGAGCTCTCTGGATACAGCGCAATAAGTTGTTGAAATGCAATTAACGCTTTTTTATATTCGCGTGAAACATAATACGCTTCTGCCAGCCAGTACTGTGCATTGTCGGCATACTTACTGTCAGGGTAACTCACTTTAAAGCTTTCAAAGGCAGCAATAGACTGCTGATAGCGACCTTCTTTTAATAATGAAAAGGCAGCTGAATAAGCTAACTTGCCATCTTTATCAACAGCCGTGGTGGCGGGGCTGGTCAGTGTCGCTGAGCCAGCACTGGGCGGCGGCACTGGCGCGGCAGCTCTGGCATTACTCCGCCCTCCCGCTTCAACATTAGCTATGCGTCGATCCATATCGCGGTATAAATTGCGTTGCCGCTGTTTCATATTATCAAGCGCAAAATCCTGTTGCTCGACTATCTCACGTATTGCTGAAAGCTCTTCGCGTAGTGACTGTATCGTTTGCGCCTGCTGGCGCAAAAGATCTGAATCGAGTAAACGCTCAAGCCGCATGATGCGCTGCTGATCAGTAAGCGTCGCCGCGCTGACATCGCCAGCAGCAACACTACCTGCAATGAACAAGGCACATGCTGCAATAGCTACTTTTTTTATCTTATCCATTCTTTTCATCTTATCAATCACTTCAATAATATTCACTATTTTTAATCATCCGTCTGGCTGAGGCTAGCCCAATAATGTTGAACTTGTTAAAACGAACGATATTCCCGCCGAAGCTTACCGCTCCCAGCTGACGCCCTTTACCTACACCCTTGTAGGTAAAGTTCGCAGTAATAGAGTGACTATTACCGCTCATTTCGACGAAAATAGCGACAATTTTCCCTGCGCTCAAATTTTATTAACTTTATCAGAGACTTTAAGCATGTTTATTGATAGATAATCTCAACACGACGATTTAAACGCATGGACTCTTCATCATGGCCAAATGATACTGGCTTTTCTTCACCAAAACTAATCACAGTAATCTGGTCTTTTA
>CAZMLD010000303.1:0-3066 GCA_964566975.1 uncultured Thiotrichaceae bacterium
ATTTGGTGTAACCTTTATTAATTGCATCTATCGCCGCCTGTTTAATGTGTTGGGGCGTATCAAAGTCAGGCTCGCCAGCAGCTAGCCCAATAACATCACGACCTTCGGCACGAAGTTGATTGGCTAAAGCGGTGATGGCCAGAGTAGGTGAAGGTTTAACTCTTTGTATGCGATTTGAAAGTGAAATTTTCAATGTGGTGTCCGTTTGAATTCAGGCATTTAGTTTATTGTTTGTTGAGCTGTAACTTCTCAGTTTGCCCATAGGTATCTGCGTCGTTACCGAGAGTTTAATTTATTTTTACCGGGGTATGTAGTAGCCCAGAGTGATTATGTCAAAAAAGTTTGAACTGCAAACCCGTTATCAGGCCACTGGCGATCAGCCGGCAGCCATTAAGTTATTAAACGAAGGTTTTGAACATGGCCTAGCCAGGCAGACGTTACTGGGTGTGACGGGTTCGGGAAAAACATTTACCGTGGCAAATGTTATTAACCATTTGCAACGCCCAACTATTATTATGGCACCCAATAAAACCCTGGCAGCGCAGTTATACGGTGAAATGAAAGATTTCTTTCCAAATAATGCGGTGGAATATTTTGTTTCATATTATGACTATTACCAGCCTGAAGCCTATGTACCAGCAAGTGATACTTTCATAGAAAAAGATGCCTCAGTGAATGAGCATATCGAGCAAATGCGGCTGTCTGCCACCAAGGCGTTAATGGAAAGAGAAGACACCATTATCGTTGCCACGGTTTCGGCGATTTATGGGCTGGGTGACCCTGAATCCTACTTTGCCATGATTCTGCATCTGGTGCGTGGCGATGTGGTTGACCAACGTAATATTTTAAGACGACTGACCGAATTACAATACCTGCGAAATGATGTTGAGCTGCGCCGTGGCACATATCGGGTAAGAGGAGAGGTGATTGATATTCATCCAGCCGATTCCGAACGTGAAGCCATACGCATCGAACTGTTTGATGATGAAATAGAAAACTTGAGTATTTTTGACCCACTTACCGGTGAGCTAATAAAAAAAGTTGCGCGCTTTACGGTGTATCCAAAAACCCATTATGCCACCCCGCGTGAAGTGATACTCGGTGCCATTGAACACATTAAAGTCGAGCTGCGTGAGCGTCTGGACGAACTTCGTGATAACAACAAATTGGTGGAAGCTCAGCGTCTGGAGCAGCGCACCCAGTTTGATCTTGAAATGATGCGTGAGTTGGGTTATTGCAGTGGCATTGAAAACTACTCACGTTACTTATCCAGTCGTAACCCTGGCGATCCACCACCGTGCCTGTTTGATTACCTGCCGAATGAAGCCTTGCTCATTATTGATGAAAGCCACGTTTCAGTACCGCAAATTGGCGCCATGTACAAAGGCGACCGCTCGCGCAAAGAAAATTTGGTGAACTTTGGTTTTCGCCTGCCTTCAGCACTGGATAATCGCCCCTTGCGTTATGATGAATTTGTCGCCATGTCGCCACAAACATTATACGTGTCTGCCACCCCAGGGGCTTATGAAGAAGCGCATTCTGATGCTGTTGCCAGACAGGTGGTGCGCCCGACTGGTTTGCTTGATCCACAGATTGAAGTACGTCCGGTAGCCACTCAGGTGGATGACGTATTATCCGAAATCAACAAACGCTTGCCGCTAAATGAACGCATATTGATTTTAACTTTAACCAAACGCATGTCCGAAGATTTAACCGATTATCTGGATGAACATGGTATACGTGTACGCTATCTGCATTCCGATATTGACACCGTAGAGCGCGTCGAAATTATTCGTGATTTACGCCTGGGCGAGTTTGACGTGTTAGTCGGCATCAACCTGTTGCGTGAAGGGCTGGATATGCCGGAAGTGTCCTTAGTCGCCATATTAGATGCCGACAAAGAAGGTTTTTTGCGCTCCGAGCGCTCCATGATTCAGAGCATCGGACGTGCTGCGCGTAATGTCAATGGCAAAGCTATTTTATACGCCGACAAAATAACTGGCTCTATGCAAAAGGCCATAGACACCACCAATGAACGTCGAGATATACAGATAGCGTATAACAAAAAACACGGCATCACGCCTACGGGCATCATCAAAGAAATTCGTGACGTACTAGAGTCTGGTTATGGTGACAAACACTCAAGAAAAACCCAAACTTTACAGAAAGTTGCCGAAGAAAAAGCGCTGTATCAGGCGATGAGCCCCAGACAGTTAACGCAAACCCTGAACAAGCTTGAGAAACAAATGTATCAACATTCACGAGACCTTGAATTTGAAGAGGCAGCACAGCTGCGAGATGAAATTGAGCGCATTCGTCAGTTGGCTGATTTTTGAGTTACAGTCAAATTTAAGGCTGATACAAAAACAACATGATGTTTCTTGTTGGTTCATCCTGTCAGGATTATGATGACTAGCCGCTAGTAGTCCGCTAGTCAGGCTGTTTGTTCGTGGTTATTTTATGCTTTAAAGTCACATGCTTTTGCATGTGTTTTAAGGTGACAGCCATAATACAGGTGGTCAAAATCCTCTCCATTTATTTCTGCTATTTTTGGCATGCAGCCCCATTGTGTAAAACCATTTTTTTCTAAAAACTGAATACTAGCGGCATTGCAGTTCAGTAATATAGCTATTAATGAATTGATTTTAAGCGCAGGACAGTGGTTGATTGTATGCTGTAATAAAGTTGAAGCGACCGCTTTTCTCTGATGTTTAAGATGTACATAATAACTGACTTCAGCCGTTTGACTAAGTGCCTGTCTGCCAGAGCGATAGGCGCTAATTGTTAAATAACCGGTTATCTGCTCCTGTTCAACAGCGACAAATAACGGGTATTTATCAGCCGTATGGCTTTTGAACCAAGCAATTCTTTCTTCGGTAGTGAATATTTTCGTGTCGGCAGTTTTTTGACCTGCGGTAATTGCTTGGTTATAAATTTCAACGATTGAATCAAGGTCATTGAGTGTGGCTATACGTATGTTCATTAGAGGATTCCTATCGTGCCAGTGTTGTATTACCGTTTGAGTTAGACATACATATGCCTGACTTTTGTCTGTGTCCTGGCAGT
>CAZMLD010000304.1:0-3057 GCA_964566975.1 uncultured Thiotrichaceae bacterium
CAACTATTCGCCTCATTCAATAAACTCACCTTATAACCTTTCTGTAATTTTCGCTACGGCTTCTATTCTCGGACAAGCTCCTAGTTCAAAAGCACTAAAGCAGTGACTGATATTGGTCTTCTTTAAAGCCAATAAAAAGCATGCCTTCATTCTCTAGCACAGGGCGTTTGATGGCACTTGCGTTATCCATCATCACCTGTATCGCCGAACTTTCATCAATGCTGTTTTTAATCACATCATCAAGCTTTCGCCAGGTAGTACCACGTTTGTTTAGAACAACTTCCCAGCCAACTTTATCAACCCATTGTTTCAGGTTTTTTTCTGGTACGCCCCGTTTTTTATAATCGTGAAATTCGTATTCAAGATTATTTTTATCTAGCCACTTACGGGCTTTTTTCATGGTGTCGCAATTGGCAATGCCATAAATTATTATCATTTTTATTTCCATCGCAAGCTACGCAAAGGTGCAAAGAAAAACGATAGAGCATTTGAATATTTTTCTGTTCGCACCCTTTGCGCTAACAAATGTGTTGGTTAAGTCTGAGGCTGTTTAATCGATGTCACGTAACAGTTCGTTAAGCCCAACTTTTCCACGTGTTTTGTCATCGACCTGTTTCACAATGACCGCGCAGTAAAGGCTGTAAGTGCCGTCTTTAGATGGTAGGTTGCCAGAAACCACAACTGAGCCAGCGGGGATACGACCGTAAGAAATCTCACCCGTCATGCGATTAAATATTTTGGTGCTCTGGCCAATGTAAACACCCATTGAAATCACTGAGCCTTCCTCAACGATAACACCTTCAACCACTTCTGAGCGTGCGCCGATAAAACAGTTATCTTCAATGATAGTGGGTGATGCCTGCAGAGGTTCTAAAACACCGCCGATGCCAACACCACCAGAAAGGTGAACGTTTTTTCCAATTTGTGCACATGAACCCACGGTTGCCCAAGTGTCGACCATCGTGCCCGTGTCCACATAGGCGCCGATGTTGACGTATGATGGCATTAACACCACGCTGGGAGCGATGTAGGAGCCAAAACGCGCTGTTGCCGGAGGCACAACACGCACGCCAGATTCACGAAATTCGCGGGTGTTTAAATCCGAAAATTTAGAGTTAACTTTGTCGTAGTAGTTGGTAAAACCACCTTTAATGAATTCGTTATCATTGATTCGAAAAGAAAGCAGTACCGCTTTTTTCAACCACTCATTAACGACCCAGTCACCATTAACTTTTTCGGCAACGCGTTTTTCACCGGAGTCAAGCAGGTTTATCGCTTCGTTAACAGCATCGGAAATATGCGTTTCTACATTTCGTGGGGTAATCTCAGCGCGGCGCTCGAATGCTTCTTCGATGATGTTTTTTAATTCAGACATGTCACTCTCCTAAAGTAATTATTTTGTTTGATAGTTGCATTATCCTAAAAAAATCAGTTGAAACTACTGCGGATGCCTAATGCACTGAACCTTAACAACTTTATAGCTTATATTGAACTCACCGTATGGGTGATACGATTTCCTCCAATATAACCTGTAAAGTCATTAATCTTCAGCACCTTAGTCACCCTCGCTACGATTCAACTGATTTTTTTAGGATTATAGATTTGTTTTCAGTGCCATGGGCGGGCTGTACACCCCACACGAAAAACAAATTAATCGCTTGCTAATTGTTTGTGTTTAAAGTTTGTATGTAGTGTTTAATTCTGGTTGCTGCGGTTATGCATTCATCTATCGGTGCCACCAGTGCCATGCGAACATGATTTTTCCCTGGGTTGCTGCCATTGCTATCGCGTGATAAATAACTGCCTGGCAACACAGTAACATTTTGTTGGGCGAATAACTGTTTGGCGAATTGTTCATCATCAACAGGTGTCTTCAGCCACAAATAAAAACCTGCATCGGGTGGCGATACAGCGATTACCGAGCTTAGAATCTCAATAACAGCATCAAATTTATCAACGTAGAGTTTTCTGTTTTGTATCACATGTTCTTCGTCACTCCATGCTTCTATGCTGGCGATCTGGTGTACGGGCGGCATTGCAGAGCCGTGATAGGTGCGATATAACAAATAATTTTTGATTAAGTCAGCATCACCAGCAACAAAACCTGAGCGCATGCCGGGCAGGTTGGAGCGCTTGGATAAACTATGAAATACCATGCAATTAGTAAAGTCATTATTGCCACATGCTTCAGCGGCTTCGAGCAAGCCCGTGGGTGGCTTGCTTTCATCAAAATAAATCTCAGAATAACACTCATCAGAGGCGATAATGAAATTGTATTTTAGTGACAGCTCAATCAACTTACAAAGTTCTGCTTTAGAAATCACACTGCCAGTCGGGTTGCCTGGTGTGCAAATGTAAATAATCTGGCAGCGTTGCCAGATAGCCATATCAATAGCATCAAAATCGGGCAGGTAGTTATTTTCTTTTACCGTGTCATAGAACCAGGGGGTGGCACCAGATAGTAATGCCGCGCCTTCATAAATTTGATAAAACGGATTTGGCATTAAAATAAGTGCCTTGTCATCACGATCGACCATGCACTGGGCAAACGAGAACAATGCTTCACGTGTGCCTATTACTGGCATAATGTGTTTTTCAGGGTCTAGTGCATTGTTGGCGAGTTTAAATCGCTTGCTTAACCAGTGGGTTATTGCTTCTCTTAATGTGATGCTGCCTTGGGTTAATGGATAACGGTTAATCGCATTCAGGTTAGCGGTGATAGCATCCAGAACAAAGTCAGGTGCAGCATGTCTGGGTTCGCCAATGGATAATGCAATATGTCCATCAACAGCAGGCTGACCATTTTCTAATTGACAGCTTGCCTTGAGCGCGTTGAGCTTTTCAAAAGGGTATGGCTGAAGTTTTTTCAGATCTGGATTCATTTGCTGGGCTGATTGTTTGAAAAAGATGGCTGCGACTATCGGTAACAAGCGTGAGTTGCAGACAACGACAGGGATAGTATTATAAGCGATTTCAAATATTGATTCAGGAGAATTCTCTGGTGTCGAATAACGACTTAGTTACAGCCATTGACCACTGCAGCCTCATCGTCGCTAA
>CAZMLD010000305.1:0-3041 GCA_964566975.1 uncultured Thiotrichaceae bacterium
GGCACTATAGCGCACTAGATTCATCATTACTCGTCACGTCATTCCCGCATGTTTCCCCGCTCAAAACGTGCGAGGACAAGCCTAGTGGGAATCTAGCTACATGATGGATTCCTGCTAGAAACATGCAGGAATGACGGAGCGTAACAGGCAAGTAACGAGATTAATTATGCTTCCACTTAACCCTAGCGCCTAAAGGCGTGGGATTTACGGATTCCCTATCGGGGACTTTAAAAACATCCACCGGAACGGTATGTGATTCATTGCGAGTGATGCAGGCTTTATCAGGCTGACGATCCTCATAGGACTAATCGAATAAGTCAATGACTTCGACAGCTTTGATTCGTCTGGCACAATTTACACCTGTCTCAGCCGCGTGTTTAATACGCGTTCCCACGCAGGAGAGTGGGAACGCGAAATAACTTCTATGGCGCGTTGTTTGGCTGCATCCACTTCTGCCATGGTTTTTATGCCGCTGCCGGCTATCATTTTTGCGGCATCGACTACGTCCATTGCGCTATCATGCAGGTCGTCAAAAAAGCGCCCGTCAATACCAGTCCTTTGTTTAAAGGCATTGAGTTCGTCTAATGCTACGTACAAAGATTTTGGTGGATACTGGGCAGGTAAAACGGCAGCGCTCTGCTGCCGGATTGGGCTCTTGCCGACTGTTAAAGATAATTTGGTAGTGACTATTGCATCTGTCTTGATACAGTGTATTAAAATCCATAATAAAAACGGCTGTAGACGGTGTGATGTTGCCTGTTAAAGGCTGGTTATCCTAAATCAAAATATTTTACTGCCAACCCTAGATTACAATTCGTTCATCATCAAGCAATGTTGCTAACGATTTTGAGGCAGGAAAAATGCTCACATGTTTTGTGTCACGATTAATACAGGCTCTCACTCCAGCTCTTCCCAGCGCAAATAACAGTGTGACAACTGCGCTTCGACGTCAGTCAGTTGCTGCTGTACTTTTTGAATTTCGTCTTTTTCCTGCTGATAGAAGTCATTAGCTGCCATTTTCTTTTGCAGCGTTGCAACCTGCTGCTCAAAACTTTCTATCTGAGCTGGCAGCGCATTCAGCTCCTGCTGGTCTTTGTAGTTCAGCTTTTTTGTTTTAGTTTGTTTTGCCTGTTGGGAATAATTCTGGGAAGCAGGTTGACTGGCTGACTGTTTTGCCGCCTGCCTTTCGGTCTTTGCTTTTTCTACGCTGTAGTTAAGCCAGTCGTCATAACCACCAACATACTCGTTTACCTGTGCATCGGCTTCAAACACCAAGGTGCTGGTGACTACGTTGTTAACAAATTCTCTATCGTGGCTTACTACCAACACCGTGCCTTTGTATTCCATCACCAGTTCTTCGAGCAGCTCTAGCGTTTCGATGTCCAGATCATTGGTTGGTTCATCAAGCACCAGTATGTTTGATGGCTTAGAGAACAGTTTTGCCAGCAGCAGTCTATTACGCTCACCACCCGACAGCATGCTTACTGGCGAACGGGCGCGTTCTGGGGCGAACAAAAAGTCCTGCAAGTAACCCATTACGTGTTTTCTATTGCCATTGATTTCGACAAACTCTCTGCCCTGTGACAGGTTGTCGATGACGCTGGCGTTATCATTCAGTTGCGCGCGAAACTGGTCAAAATAGGCGACTTCGAGTTTTGTGCCAATTTTAATGCTACCGGCAGTGGGTTTGAGGTCGCCCAGTAATAGGCGTAACAAGGTTGTTTTACCCGCACCGTTGGGGCCGATGATGCCTATTTTGTCACCACGTAAAATAGTCGTGACAAGTCCATTTATTAATGGTTTGCCGTCATAATCAAAACTCACATTTTCCGCTTCGGTTACCAGCTTGCCAGAACGTTCAGCGGATGCTGCCTGCATACTCACTTTGCCAACCTGGTTGCGCCGCACATTGCGTTCGCTACGCATTTTTTCCAGGGCGCGTACCCTGCCCTCGTTGCGAGTACGGCGAGCCTTGATGCCCTGCCTTATCCACACTTCTTCCTGTGCCAACTTTTTATCAAAATGGGCATTGGCGATTTCTTCGGCATGCAGGGCTTCGGCTTTGCGGCGTAGGTAAGTATCGTAATTGCCCGGATAGCTGGTCAGCACACCACGATCTAACTCAATAATGCGGGTGGATAATTTACGCATGAAAGAGCGGTCATGGGTAATGAACATTAACGCCCCTTTATAATTGAGCAGCTGTTCTTCCAGCCATAAAATGGCATTAAGATCGAGATGGTTGGTGGGCTCGTCCAGCAGTAACATGTCGGGCTTAATAACCAGCGCTTTTGCCAGCAAAACACGGCGTTTCATGCCACCAGAAAGGGCGCTATAGTCGGCATCACCATCGAGCTGCATACGGCTTAAGACTTCTTCTACCTGCTGATTTAGCTGCCAGGCATTATGCATATCCACCTGGTCTTGGGCGCGTTGCAGTTCGGCCGTGGTCTGGTCGTTCTGGTTGAGGGTAAAATCATGTAGGGCATGGTGGTAGTCCTGCAAATACTTTGCATTTTTACCCAGACCCATCGCCACCACATCAAAAATACTACCGCTCAGGTCGCCTCGTGGCTCTTGGTCTAACACCGCGATTTTTATGCTTTGTTTGAATTCAAGATCACCACTGTCGGCTTTTACTTCACCTGAAATCACTTTCAACAAGGTTGATTTTCCGGTGCCATTACGCCCCAGCAGACAAAGCCGCTCGCCCGCATCTATGGCGACACTGATGTTTTCTAAAATGGCAGGGCCGCCAAAACTAACCTGGATATTTCGTAAACGTATTAAAGACATAGAATAGCTCTATAAACTTGGGTTTTTGTTTGAGTTTAAGGCGGATGGATTTCGAGAACCGCAGTGTGATAATAGTAAACATAGGCACAAGCGGCTGCACCGCCTTGGATCGCAGAAATCCAGCCAATGCCGAAATCGGACAAAAAGATGGTTTTTAGAGATAGCCATAGGAATTTTACATCAAAGTGCAGGAGTGTAGAGAAAAAATTTGGATAACCCGCATCCTTTTCCTTAGCTTACGTCAA
>CAZMLD010000306.1:0-3031 GCA_964566975.1 uncultured Thiotrichaceae bacterium
GCGGGAATGACGGGAAGGATAATTCTTTGGTCACAATAAAAGTCCACTCAATATGGCATAGACCCAAATCAAATGATTTTTGTAACTACTCAAAGTTTATTATGTCAGCCATGTTATTTCGTACTCGCTGCTACCTGTATGCACTCTTCGCATTCAAAAATATAGACCAGTGACAGCACGACCATGACGGAAAACTTTATTTTGTCTTGCATAAAAAAAGGGCGATACTGCCCTTTTTTTATTTATACGGACTATGGCTGGCATTAAGGCACAAGCAGCCAGCGAAGGCTGTTCGATGATCCATAATGCCAGCTAATCAACAGAAGTAAGTTAGTTTTTGCTTTTATCAACAATTTTGTTGGCATGAATCCATGGCATCATCGCTCGCAGACTTGCACCGACTTCTTCAATTTGATGCTCACGGCCTTTTTTGCGTAATGCTTCAAGATTTTTTGCACCAGAATGCATTTCTTCCAGATATTCTTTGGCGAACTTGCCACTTTGAATCTCTTCAAGAATTTTTTTCATTTCAGCCTTGGTATTTTCATTGACGATACGAGGGCCACGACTGACATCACCGTATTCTGCGGTATTTGAAATAGAGTAACGCATGTCTGCAATACCACCCTGATACATTAAATCGACAATCAGCTTCAGTTCATGCAAACATTCAAAGTAGGCCATTTCTGGCGCATAACCCGCTTCAACCAGCGTTTCAAAGCCAGCCTGTACCAGTGCGGTAGTACCACCACATAAAACCGCCTGCTCACCAAATAAATCGGTTTCGGTTTCTTCACGAAATGAGGTCTCGATAATTGCAGTGCGACCGCCACCAATAGCAGAAGCATACGATAGTGCGATGTCTTTTGCCTGACCTGAAGAGTCTTGCGCGATAGCGATAAGATCGGGAATGCCGCCGCCATTGACAAACTCAGTGCGAACGGTATGGCCAGGTGCTTTTGGTGCAATCATGATGACATCGAGATCAGCGCGTGGGCTAATCGCATCAAAATGAATATTAAAACCATGCGCGAAAGCCATCACCGCACCCTGTTTAATATTGGGCTCGATTTGCTCTTTATAAATGGCTGCCTGATGTTCATCAGGTGCCAGCACCATCACCACATCGGCCCAGGCAACACTGTCTTCTATTGATTTTACCGTGATACCCGCAGTTTCTGCTTTTGCCACAGAAGCGGAGCCCGCACGCAGACCGACACAAACATCAACACCGGAGTCTTGCAGGTTATTGGCATGTGCGTGCCCCTGTGAACCATAACCAATAATGCAAACTTTTTTGCTCTGTATGATTGAAAGCTCGCAATCTTTATCGTAATAAATATTCATTGTTACTAACCCGTAAATGTTTTAATTAAAAGTAACTACTTATTGAGTAGTTATTATTTTTCTTATGAATTAAGTGCTTTGTTTCAACCTAAAAAAATCAGTTGGATCGTAGCGAGGGCGATCAAGGTGCTGAACCTACAGGACTTTATCGTTTATTTTGAGCGAAAGCGTATCACCCATACGGTGAGTTCAAAATAAACGATAAAGTCCTGTAGGTTCGGTGCATTGGACGCTCGCAGTAGGTGCAACTGATTTTTTTAGGTTTAAGTATATTTTCCGTTAGCAGGGTTTACATCCCATGCCCTTAGCACCACGCCCCATGCCCAATTGACCGGAACGAACAACTTCCAGCATGGTGATATGCTCAAGTGCTTTTAATAGCGCATCAATTTTTTCGCTGTCACCGGTCACTTCCATGGTGTAAGTGGTGTCGGTCATATCAATAATATGTCCGTTAAATATATCGACAATGCGTTTTACTTCGTCGCGCGCCTCATTTTCAGCTTTCACTTTTATCAGAATTAATTCACGTTCAACATGTACATCATCGGTTAAATTGACCAGCTGCACCACATCAATAAGTTTATTGAGTTGCTTGCACACCTGTTCAACAACGTCATCACTACCAGTGGTGACTAAAGTCATGCGTGATAATGACGGGTCATCAGTCGGCGCGACGGTTAATGACTCAATATTGTATGCACGTGCGGAAAACAGGCCGGCAACACGTGATAGTGCGCCGGCTTCATTCTCTATCAGAATAGAGATGATATGTTTCATCTCTATTACTTCACTATTGTCTACTTCATAAACCATAATAGCTAACCCAAAATCATTTCATTTAAACCCGCACCACTAGGAATCATTGGATACACATTTTCTTCTCGGTCAGTAATAAAATCGAGGAACACTAAACGATCTTTTTGCTTAAAAGCTTCATCCAGTGCTGGCCGTACATCCTCCGGCTTTTCTACTTTAATGCCGATATGGCCGTAGCTTTCTGCCAGCGCAACAAAGTCTGGCAGGGCATCAAAATAAGACATGGCATAGCGTTTGTCATAGAAAAACTCCTGCCACTGCCTGACCATGCCCATATATCCATTATTCAAATTGATGATTTTTACGGGTAACGAATACTGCAAACAGGTAGACAGCTCCTGCAAGCACATCTGTATGCTTGATTCGCCAGTGATGCAGGCAACCATTTCATCTCGATATGCTAGCTGTACACCCATCGCTGCTGGCAAACCAAAGCCCATGGTGCCAAGCCCACCCGAATTAATCCACCGTCGCGGTTTATCAAAGCCGTAGTATTGAGCAGCAAACATTTGATGCTGACCAACATCCGAGGTGATAAAGGCATCGCCATTGGTGACTTTATATAATTCTTCAACGACATACTGCGGTTTTATTATTTTACTTTCGCGGTCATATTTAAGGCAGTCCTGTGACCGCCACTCATTAATCTGTTGCCACCATTTCTTTAACGCGCCAGTATTCGCTGTCGTCGTCTGTTCGACTCTTGCCAGTTCTGCGTTTATTGCATCTAAAACCTGTGTTACTTCACCAATTATGGGAATATCAACTTTTACATTTTTGGAAATGGATGCGGGGTCAACGTCCATATGTATGATTTTTGCTTCTGGACAGAATTTTTCTAGGCTGCCAGTAACACGGTCATCAA
>CAZMLD010000307.1:0-3029 GCA_964566975.1 uncultured Thiotrichaceae bacterium
TACGCCTTGAATTCGTACCCGACTGGCTTCATACACCATTTCCTGCATGTCTTTGTTAGCGGGAATAAGTTTGATGTAGTGCCCTTGATTGCTGCGTTTGAATTTTTTTAGGGTGGTTTCGGTTTCATCGATTAGTGCCACTACAATATCGCCATCGTTAGCGGTTTCGCGAAACTGGATGATGACAGTATCGCCGTCCAGTATGCCTGCCTCAATCATTGAATCACCCTGTACCCGTACAGCAAAATTGTTGTCACCGAAAAAGTCCCGCAGGTCGATCTGATCTTCACCAGGAATAGCCTCGATGGGCTTGCCAGCGGCGATTTTTCCCAGTAGTGGCAGGGTGGATTTATCGTGGTAGGTATTGGTTTTGAGTAAACGAATACCCCGGTGTTTACCGCTGTCTATTTTGATAAAGCCGTTAACAACCAGCGCCTGCACATAACGGTGAGCAACACCACGAGAGCTGATGCCGATACCATCAGCGATTTCCTGCATTTTGGGTGCGACCGTGTGCGCTGTGATGTAATGCTGGATGAAAGCCAGCGTTTGGCTTTGTTTGTCGGTCAGTTGTTGCTGATTCGTCATTTTGTTCTCGAAACGTTCTCGTTAAAGGGTATTGTAAGTCAGGTGCTGATGTTTAATCAAGGGGTGTTTTTAACCTGTCAAATTCACTGATAGGTGGTATATTTCCATACAAAGGACATATTTCAATTGAGTTTAGTAATGGCGCTGGTTTTCCTGATCCCTCTGACATGCTTGAAGACAAAGGAATGAAGAAGACATTTGATAATTTATGAACAAAAGATATCAATACTAAAAGTCTTGATATTTTCGTTGCTGAGACAATAAAAGAACAGGAGCTGATATGGTGAGGTTTGGATACGCGATAAATTATGTTCCAGATGTAGGTCTGGCGTTATCATTTTTTGAAAATGCTTTCGGTATGAAACGAAAATTTATAACCGAAGAAAAAGACTATGGTGAACTTGATACTGGTGAAACAGTATTGTCTTTTGCCTCTCACGAGCTGGGAAAATCGAACTTTCAGGGCGATTATGTTAAAGCTTCTGAATCTGAAATACCGTTGGGTGTTGAAATTGCACTGGTTACTGACAACGTGGCTGTGGCTCATAATAACGCGATTGAGTCTGGTGCTACTGAGTTGAAAGCTCCTGAAAAAAAATCTTGGGGGCAGGTGGTTTCCTATGTGCGCTGCCCTTCTGGTATTTTGCTTGAGCTATGTACGCCTGTTAGTGGTTAACATAACAAATAGCCGCAAAAGAATCGCCACTTCGGCAAGCAAGGTGTTAGTTGTTATTCATTATGACTGGTGAAGCCTGTTTATCGTGTCTTTTTTTTCGGAATATACAAATCGGTAATGGTGCCTTCAGCCATTTCTGCGGCAAAATTAAAGGTTTCCGACAGCGTTGGGTGTGGATGCACAGTAAGGGCGATGTCTTCGATATCCGCGCCCATTTCCAGTGCCAGTACTGCCTCGGCGATCAGTTCGCCAGCGTTGGTGCCGACGATGCCAGTGCCAATGATTTTGTGGGTGTTTTTATCAAACAGCACTTTGGTGAGGCCTTCGTTGCGCCCGATGCTTAATGAGCGACCACTGGCTGCCCACGGAAATACGCCTTTGGTGTATTCAATGCCGTCGCGTTTTGCCTGTTCCTCAGTGATACCCATCCAGGCAATTTCTGGGTCGGTATAAGCGACAGAAGGAATGGTTTTAGCGTCAAAATACGACTTCATGCCGCAAATGACTTCGGCAGCAGTTTTGGCTTCATGCGTGGCTTTGTGTGCCAGCATGGGCTGACCCACAACATCACCGATGGCAAAGATGTGATTGATATTGGTGCGCTGCTGTTTGTCCACAGTGATGAAGCCACGCTCATCCACGTTTACACCAGCTTTATCGGCGTCAATGAGTTTACCATTAGGGCTACGGCCAACTGCCAGCAATACTCGGTCAAAGGTATCGTGCTCCGGTGCGTTTTTTCCTTCAAAAGCAACTTTTAAGCCTTTTTTCAGCGGGGTGATGGTGGTTACTTTGGCATTTAACCAGATGTTTTCATAACGGCTTTTAACACGTTTTAGCAATGGCCTCACCAAATCGCTATCGCAGCCTGGAATTAAACCAGGGGAAAGCTCAACAACCGAGACTTTGCTGCCAAGGGCGTCATACACCGTTGCCATTTCCAGACCGATGATACCGCCGCCGATTACCAGTAGGCGTTTGGGAATATCGATCAGTTCCAGTGCGCTGGTGGAATCCATTAGGCGCGCATCGTCATAAGGCAGACCAGGAATGTTAAACACCGATGAACCTGCGGCGATAATGGCGTTATCAAATGAGATGCTCTGGCTGCCGTTTTTATTGCTGACCTCGATGCTATTGGCAGAAGTGAATTTGCCGTAACCCGTCACAATCTGTACTTTGCGCTGTTTGGCTAACGCTGCCAGACCACCGGTTAGTTGTTTAATGGTTTTGTTTTTGAACGCCGCCAGTTTTTTAATGTCGATTTTGGGTTTGCCAAAATCAATACCATGTGTGGCCATGTCAGCCGCTTCATTAATGATTTCAGCCGCATGTAATAAGGTTTTCGAGGGAATGCAGCCTACGTTTAAACAGACACCGCCAATGTTATCGAATTTTTCGACCAAGATGACTTTTTTACCCAGATCAGCAGCGCGAAATGCTGCGGTGTAACCGCCAGGGCCAGAGCCAAGCACCAGCACTTCGGCATGCAGGTCACTGCTGCCTGTTGTTGGTGCTGCCGTAGCTGATGTTTCCTGATGGCCAGTGGCGCTGTGATCCATGGCTTTGCTGCCTGTATTGTTATCAGCAGCACCAGCACCAGCATCGTCATTATTGCCAGTGGTATCGGCGCTGACTTCCAGTTTTAAAATCAGACTGCCCTGGGTGACGGTGTCATTGACACTGACTAAAACATTTTTTACCGTGCCCGCAGAAGGTGAGGGAATTTCAATAGTGGCTTTGTCTGATTCCAGCGTGATCAGCG
>CAZMLD010000308.1:0-3028 GCA_964566975.1 uncultured Thiotrichaceae bacterium
TTGGTATGGGGCGTGCTGATGAATCCTGGGAAAAAGCACGCAGTGCGCTGGATACCTTTATCGAGCTGGAACTGTGGCAGGATGCTGTTGAAAGCTGTGATGTGCTGTATCAAAGCGCGCAACCGGCTTCACTCATTGCGTTAGCGCATGGTGTCTGGTTATCGGTAAGCTACCCGGTTGAACCGACCTTAACCATCAACATGTTGAGTTACGTGGTAGATGAAACACCAGCAAAAGCAGACGGTGCCGCTATTGCTGCCGTAACAGCGCATTATGTTGCTGATGTGCGAGCGGTAGAAGATCACCATAAAAGCCTGACGTTTTTAACCAAACAAATGTTGGCTAATGTCGCAAAAGGGCATTCCGATGTCGATGATCAGGACGGCTTGAATGCGTGGATGGAGCGTCTGGAACTACTCGATCCGGATGTTTTTCTACCACGTTTGTCACTGGTGCTGGGTGCTATCGTGCCGCCTGATAAGTGGTGGTTCGACCGTGACCTGTTAAGAAAGAAAATTCCTCAATAGTTAGGCGTACAGGCAAAAGCAGCGCTCTATTTTTAACCGAGTTTCTTGCCGTGGTGTAAAAGCCGGCTTGTCCGGTTGATACGACTTACCCTACTCGGCGGTTCTTTTGCGTGGGGCAGTGAATAATTTCGCGCCACGTCTTGCAGCAGTGTCTACAGCGGCACTATGTTGCACTCATTCGCTTTTCGTTTCTTCAATATTTCACGCGACCATTTTTTGGCATTGTCCTGCTCAACGAATTTTTCGGGTAACTGACCTACCAGCAAAAGTACCGTACCTGTTTCAAGATCGGCTTGCTGCCATGAAGTTTTTTCCTGATTGAGCGTAATCGGATTAATCACCGCAATGTTCAGCTCAGGCATTCTTCTGGCGAGGCGCTCGACCATACCGAGGTAACTGGCAGAATGAAACTGCCCCGTCAGGTGGAGTAGTTGATGCTGGGGGTTGGCCTGCATATATAATGCAATAGACTCAGCCATGGTTTCATCTCGCACAACCTGGGCTGCAAAACTACGTGCTGCCATGGTTTTCATGATCGCACTGCTTTCGTCTGACAACTTACTGCCGTGTGAACCGCCACCATGTGAGCTGTTATTATTTAGAAAATCCATGAATTTTTGTTTATAGGCGCCGTCAGAAACATCAATGTCGATGGCGACATGTTTGCGATCCTCCTCGGGCATCGCCTCCAGTATTTCCAAGCCTTTGCGGCCAACACAAATAACCGCGTTTTTCGGTGCGTTTGCTGCAATGACGGAAAGCTGATGCTGTCGAGCATACTCCACCAGTGGGCGATAAGAGCTTGGGTAATTATCCCAGGCTCGTGCTGTATCGCGCATATGCTGTTCGCCAATACTACCCGCCAAATACGCATCGAGAATCGCTTGCGTGTCTCGCTCAAATTGTTCAAGGCTAAGGCTGAGGTCGGGTCGAAGTTGATGCAGTTGCTGCATTAACTGCATTTGCGCGAGATGAATGCCTGGGTGGCGATGAAGTTCGCCAAAAATAATGACGTCAAACGGGCTTAACTTTTGAGCGATGCTGCTTACATTATAGGCTTCGTCGGGACTGGCGGTGTTTACCCAGTGGCTGTCATACAGATTGGTAATGGCATAATCAGGTCTGGCGGCAATGCTAATGAAAGTCGCCAGAGTAATGACGAATAAAACCAAGGTAACAATAATAACCGGAAAGAATTTTTTTATTATGACTGCGTTCAGTTTCATTTTTTATTGCCTAGGTTAGTGTGGTGGTTTTTTTATGCATTGGTGTAGATCAGTAGAGGCTAGGAGCTTGTCTGAGAATAGAAGCCGTAGCGAAAATCACAGAAAGGTCATAAGCTCAGTTTATGACTTTTATGGGATTTGCAGTAGGTTATCTGTTCTCGGGCAAGCTCCTAGGTCGGTTCTTGGTTATTTTCTGCATAGAAAAACAATCGATAATGATAATCATTCTCTGTTTAAAAATCCATTTTAATTTGACAATGGCCGCAAGTGAATCTATGCTCTAGTGAACTACTTAACTGGTACACGAGATGCGCAATATCATAAACATCAATAGTCTCACGTTTCAGTATCGGCGCAAGCCCCTGTTCTTAGAGCTAGAGCTCACCATCGGAGCTGGCAGAGTCTATGGGCTGCTAGGGCGTAACGGAACGGGTAAAACCACCTTGCTTAATCTAATTTCTGGTCTGCTACTCGCTAGGCATGGCAGCATTGATACGCTGGGTGAAAACCCGAATAGGCGCAGTGCTAAGCTGCTGGCGCGAATCTTTTTTCTTCCTGAACAGGTTATTTTGCCATCTATTTCGTCGCGGCAGTACCTCCGTTTTTATAGCGTTTTTTATCCGAATTTTAGCGCCGAAGACTTTGAGCGCTATACGGATGCACTGGAAATCAACACCAGTGGAAAACTGCACCAGCTTTCTCACGGCCAGCAGAAAAAATTTTTACTGGCATTCGGCCTAGCATGTCATTGCCCGCTCAACTTGCTGGATGAACCCACTAATGGTTTGGATATCCCATCCAAAAGCGTATTTCGCCGGTTGGTGGCGGGGGCTGTTGATGAGCATAAATGCTTTGTGATTTCTACGCATCAGGTGCGTGATGTCGAAAACCTGATTGATAACATTATAGCGCTGGATGATGGCAAGGTCGTTTTTGAGCAGACGTTGGCGAACATCGCCGATACGTTGAGCATCGGGCAGCAAACAATACCGCCAGATGAAAACGTAATCTACGCCATTGAAGATGGCCTCGGCAGTTATTCGGTGGTGCAAAAAAACACCACAGGTGAAGCGGGTTCGGTTGACTTGGAGCTTCTGTTTAGTGCCATTATGCACGAGGGCGAACAGCTACGGCAGGCATTTCGCATGGAGGCTGCGGACAATGTCTGAAATATTGAGTGTTAAACGTATCTACCTGTTGCTACGTAAAGAATGGCCAAATACACGAATGGCAATGTTGCTTATCTTATTAGTGCCATTGCTTGTTCTGGTATTG
>CAZMLD010000309.1:0-3025 GCA_964566975.1 uncultured Thiotrichaceae bacterium
GTGATTTATCGGGTGCTTATTCTCGTCGAATTAATATACAACATAGGCTTGTATATCAAGTATATGAAAAAGAACATGCTATTAAAGTAATTAGGCTTTGGACGCACTATGAATAAAAAACATAAAAACTCATTCAATATTGACCGTTTTTTACACGCCGCGTTACTCTGTGTAAAAACCACAAATTAATTCGAGCGTTAGCCGTGAACTCAATCAAGATTAATATAAGCCAGCAACAGTTAACACTGTTAGATGAAGATGGAAACATGCTTCGGCAGTACCCCGTATCGACCTCTAAATATGGTACTGGTAGCCAGGCTGATAGTGAAAAAACCCCACTGGGATTGCATCGTATTAAGGAAAAAATAGGCGGAGCCATGCCCGTTAATGAGGTATTCATCGGTCGTGTGCCGCATGGTAATCTGGACGAATGCTTCGAACGAGCAGTGGATTTACCCGATGATGTGATAATGAGCCGAATCATGTGGCTGGAAGGAATGGAGCCAGGTCGAAATCAGGGGGGGTATGTGGATAGCTACCAACGTTATATTTATATTCATGGTACCAATCATGAGAAAAGCATCGGTACGCCTGCTTCTATTGGTTGTGTGCGAATGTGTAATCAAGACGTGGTTGATCTGTATCGCTTGGTTGAAATTGGTAGTGAAGTGTTATTAGAGGCATAAGCAGATAAGAATCCACCATATGAATGAGGTGGTGATGAAGTAAAGGATGTACTGTTTAGCAGGATAAAACGATGACAAATAAAGAGAAGAAAGATGAAACGCCCCGTTTTGGTTTTGCCACACGTGCAGTTCGTGATGGTCAGGTTCGCACGCATGAAAATGAGCACAGTGAACCCATTTTTCCAACCTCCAGTTATGTGTTCGCGTCAGCGGCAGAAGCGGCGGCAAGGTTCTCTGGTGAGCAGCCGGGTAATATTTATTCACGATTTACTAACCCGACAGTAAGAACATTTGAACAGCGCCTCGCTTCACTGGAAATGGCGGAGTGCTGTGTCGCAACCGCATCAGGCATGTCAGCCATTACCGCAACCATACTGGGCTTGTTAAAAACGGGTGACCATATTGTGTCATCGCGCAGTATTTTTGGTACAACCACCGTGTTGCTGAACAACATTGTTGCCAAACTGGGTATCAACACAACTTTTGTTGAGCTGAGTGAACTGGCCGCCTTGGAACAGGCGATAAGGCCAGAAACCAAACTGCTGTTTCTGGAGACACCATCCAACCCGCTAACGGAACTGGTCGACATCCCCGCACTGGCTGACATTGCACATAAACACGGCTGTTTGTTAGCTGTCGACAACTGCTTATGCACGCCAGTTTTGCAGCAGCCCATCGCGCTGGGAGCGGACATCGTCATTCATTCTGCCACTAAATATATTGATGGCCAGGGGCGTTGTATGGGGGGCGCGGTGTGCGGAACGAAAGATATCGTCGGTGATGGCGTGTTTGGTTTTTTACGCAGTGCGGGCCCGACCATGAGTGCGTTTAATGCTTGGGTATTTCTCAAGGGTTTAGAAACGTTAAAGCTACGCATGTTTGCCCATTCAGCCGCCGCACTGGAACTTGCACAATGGCTGGAACAATTGCCAGAAGTGAGCAGGGTATTTTACCCTGGACTGGACAGCCACCCGCAACATGTACTGGCGAAAACACAGCAGTCTGCATTTGGTGGTTTATTGTCGTTTGAATTAAATGGCGGTAAAACTGAAGGCTGGCGTTTAATTGATGCCACTAAACTGCTTTCCATTACGGCCAATTTAGGTGATACAAAATCGACCATTACGCATCCAGCAACCACCACACATGGGCGATTAACGCCAGAGCAACGCGGTGAGGCGGGTATTTCAGACGGTTTGATTCGTGTAGCGGTGGGGCTGGAAGATGTTGAAGATATTAAGGCTGACTTATTACGCGGTATGCGCTGATATTTCTCACCGACAGCTATGTAGCCAAATCCCTCATTTGCATGAGCTCATTTAAACGGTTTCCTCTGCTGCCTTCCTGTATCTTTATGGCTAATATTTTCTACCCAGTAAATTATGACTAAACATGACTGAATTAACGGCTCGTGAACTGCTGATAATGTTATACCAGAGCGCACTGGACTCGGTTGATGGTCGTTATCTGGTCAACCAGTGGTGTAAAAATAAAAACAAGAATAAGAAAAGGTTTACTCATTGTGTAGCCATTGGCAAAGCCGCAGCAGCGATGTTACAGGGTGCTCAGGACTGCTTGCCCTCGCTCAATAAATCGTTATTAATTTGTCCGTCATCGAAGATTACCCGCCAGCTCAGAAAAAATAAAAACACGATGATTCAGCCCTCATCGCACCCGATACCCGATGAGCTGTCTATTGAAGCAGGAGACGTCTTATTGCGTTTTTTATCTGCGATGGATGAATCTGATGAGCTGTTGTTTTTAATTTCTGGCGGCACTTCATCACTTGTGGAGGTGCCGATTGGTGCTATTAGCCTTGAGCAGTTACAGAAAATTAATCAGTACCTTTTGTCCAGTGGTAAAAACATACATCAGATAAATAGCTGGCGACAGCGCTTTTCACAAATTAAAGGCGGCGGTTTATTAAACAAGGTTAAAACGCCTTCGTTAACACAGTTGTTACTGTCCGACGTTAAAGGTGATAAAGCGGTGTATATTGGTTCAGGTTTGCTGGTTAATCGCTCTTTATGCGTTGATGCGGATGATTATTTATCAAGCTTTAATGCAGAGGCTGGTGCACGCTCGATGGCAAAGACGATCAAGGTGGATACGCACATCATCGGTAATATTCAACTTGCCATGCAGGCAGTGTATGAAAGTGCGCGGCTAGAAGGTTTGCCTGCTTACCTGCATAATGAATTTCTTGAAGGTGACGCAACTGGGGTCGCCAATATGCTATATACCACGCTAGAAAAAGCAAAGCCTGGTATCCATATATGGGGCGGTGAAACCACCGTTTGTTTACCTGAAAAACCGGGCATCGGCGGCCGAAATTTAAC
>CAZMLD010000310.1:0-3005 GCA_964566975.1 uncultured Thiotrichaceae bacterium
GATGGGGCGCTGATTTTGCCATGTTAGTGTCCTAAGTTGGTAAGGCAAGGTAAAGGTCACCATAAAATACTCAACGGGCAGTAACTTTTTCTGTTGTCGGTGCAGCCATTGACTGACCTCATGGTTCTGACATTTTGGGCAACTTCGATGTCCACATGACAGGGGGTGCCAGTGGCTTTGCTCGCATTGCGTGCATTCCACATAAAACTCACCGGAGTCAGGTGTACGACAGCGCTGTATGGCATTAATGGCCTGCCACTGACTGGGCAATAAGCTTTTGCCGTATTTTTCCAGAAAAGCCGGTTTGTATTGTTGAATGATTGATTTTAATTCCATGATCACACCTTCTTTAAATCAATGTGCATTTCATTGATAAGCGTGTTCACGGTGGTGCGCATATCTTTTTCTGCAAACTCGGTGATATGGGCGTAACGGGCGGTGGTGATCGGACTGGCGTGGCCTAATAGATGCTGTATGTGGCGAAGACTTAAACCACGTTCAAGCAGATGTGTGGCAAAGCTGTGCCTAAGACTGTGTATGGATACTTTTATGTCTAGGAGGGACTGTATTACGCAAAAAGTCATGGATGGCGGTGCGATTTTTAATCCCGCAGTCTTTGACGACCGCTTTCATTGCACTTTGTGCACCGCCCCGGTCCATATGTCGTGTGGCCTGTTGTATGGTCTGTGCTGAGCCAACAGGGTTGGGAAACAGCAATCTAGGATGCTGATGCTTACACCAGAGTGCACGAAGGGCTTGCAAGGTAAGGTCTGGCAAAGGTAACAAGCGGTCTTTGTGTCCTTTTCCCCGACGTATATGCACCTGTTTATTCGCAGTATCAATATCCCCTACCTGTAATGACAGTGCTTCTTCGAGACGTAGGCCAAGTGAATAAGTTAATAAAAGAAACACACGGTAGCGTAACTTTTTAGTGGCGCCAATCAGTTGTTCGATTTCAGGCAGGGTTAAAATATCTGGGATGGTTTTGATTTTGGGTGGTTTGACGATATCAATCCACTGCCAGTCTTTGTGCAGTACATGGCGCCAGTAAAACTGCAAACCAAGGCGATCAATCTTAACCGTGCTCCAGGAATGTGATTCCACCAGATCAGCAAAGTAATCCTTTAAATCATCTGGCGTTAATACTTCTGGTAAACGATCAAAATACGCACTCACTCGGCGCAACGCACAGGAATAGGCACCGATGGTTTTATTGGCTTTACCCTGAAATTAAGGCATTTAAGCAGTTTCTGGTAGTCTTTGATCTAACAGATCTCTATCTTTTTTATTCATGCTACAATTCCCTCTTAATGTAACTCGGAAGCGGGTAAGAAAATTATAGGGGCTTTTAAGTGGTCAAGTTTTTCTGCCGCTTTGCGGCTTTGTTCAACAAGTCACTGCAGTTGACCCTGTAATACGCCGTTTCGTTTCGCTACAAGCCATATTACAGGTCAACTGAGCTTAAGCGTTATGTGATGGTATTATCAATAGCGTATATTGACAGGCTCTTTAAATTACACGATTATAAAATGATTTTTAAAAGCAAACATTTTTAAAAGCAAACATAAGGAAACATAAAATGTTAACCGCTATAGAAAAGCAACTTCTTCGTAAAAAGCTTTATGAATATGAAGGTAAAATTGAGCATATGTATAAAGACACTAAAGGCTTTATCACTGTAGGAGTTGGACATTTACTTAAAGATCTAAGTGCGGCTCAAAAGCTTAATTTTATTCATCAAACAACAGGAAAAAAAGCAACAAAAGATGAAATTAAAAATGATTTTGAATCAATTAAAAAATCCCCCGCTGGTTTATTTGCTTCACTATATAAAAAAAATACAAAGCTCAAACTTGCGCCCTTAACTATTGACCAACTAACCGATAACCATATTGACTCTTTTGAAAGAGAGCTTAATCAAATATATGGGACTGTAGAATTTATTAGGTTCCCTACTGGTGTAAAATTGGCTTTATTCGATATGATATTCAATTTAGGTATGACAAAGCTCAGGAATGGTTTTCCAAATTTCAATAAAAGCGTTAAAGCTAAAGATTGGCTAAATGCATCAAAAGAATGTAATCGCTTAGATATTGCAGCCGCAAGGAATAAGTATGTGAAGGATTTATTTAGCAAAGCTGCAAGATCAGTTAAACCTTGAGGGCTAATACTGTGAAACATTTTAATCAAGCGATATTGTTGGTAATGGGGCTCCATGCTTCTCTTTTGTTGAACGGGTGTTCCAATGGTGGCAACTCAGTAAAGGAGAAAGTACCAGTATTTATCAATTCAGAACTTACAATGTCTGCTTATATGAGTGATACCGAAGCTATTGATAATCTTGCAGCTGAACTTAGTGCTCCTTGGAGTATAAAACTTACAGTAAAACAAATTTTAGGTGAGGAAATTCGTAAAGTAGATAGATGTAATTCAATAATGTCTGCTTATGACGATAATTTTGAGCCAATAAATCCCTCCTTTCATACAACTTTTCTGAATGCGTTAATGCAATGTAAAGCAGTTTCTATTGCCGTTAACATGAAGTCATCCAATATATCGTATATAAACCCGAACTTGGATAAAATATCAGTAAGTAACTTTCCTGCTGCCATAGCCTTTATACCATCAAAAAGTAAAAAATCATCTATTGAAGCAGACACTTCTTTGACAAATATAAATGAAGTGACCCCGATAATAGATTTCACTAGCAAAAATAATTACGAAGTTGAGTTAAAAGTTGATGGTGGTACTCAAGCTATTATGGTGCTGGCAAAAGGAGATGTTGATGGCGACCAGTTAGAAGATCTCTTAATAAGGGTAATCAACGCTTCGGAAAAAGGCAGCTACCGTGCTACACACATTTTTGTTATTACAAAAAAAGAAAATGAAGGTAACTGGTTGCTACTTTCTGAATATTAGAAACGCCTAACGAATAAGGATAGATTGTGATAGCGAAGCGAACCACAATCTTATCCTATTGTTGGACAAGCCCGTGGCACACTATA
>CAZMLD010000311.1:0-2979 GCA_964566975.1 uncultured Thiotrichaceae bacterium
CCACGGCAGCGTGCCTGAATGTTTTCTTCTGTGGTATCAACTACCGCACCCGCAAAGACGGGCGCGAGGGTGGTCAAAAAACGGGTAAACATCGGCTCAATGGAAATAACGTCATACTTCACAGCAAGTAATGTTGCCTGCGCCTGTGCATCCAGCAAACTGATATCGGCGGTATAACGCGAAGGCATCATCACTGCATCCACATTTTCTGCACCCAGCGCGTCAACCGCTATCGCCAGCGTCAGCGCCGAATCCACACCACCCGATAAACCGATCACCACACCAGTAAAGCCATTTTGCTGCACGAAATCCCGCACCCCAGTGACCAGTGCCTGGTAAATCATGGCATCGCCAGAAGGCAGTGTCGGCAATGGCTGCGATGCGATGATATCTTTACCGTCAAAAATAATACTCACCGTATCCGCGTCAAATAACTTTGCCCGCATGATGAGTTTCGCCTGCCGATTCACTGCCAGCGAGCCACCATCAAATACCAGCTCATCCTGTCCCCCCGTCATGTTGAGATACATGATGGGGAGGTCAAACTGGGCGGCATGGCTTTGCAACATCGCAATGCGCTCGTTATGTTTATTAATATGGAAAGGCGAGGCATTTAATACGATAACCGCCTGTGCACCATTGTCTTTTAACTGTTGCAGCATGGCTGGCTGCCAGACATCCTCACATATCAACACGCCAATTTTATGCCCTCTAACATCAATAATGCGACTTATGGTACCTGCAACAAAATAACGCAGCTCATCAAAGACCGCATAATTGGGTAGCGACTGCTTAAAACAATATTGTTTAACAATACCTTTTTCTAGGTAAATGGCAGCATTATAAAGACCACCCGCATCTTCATAGGGCAGGCCAAATAGCACCCCAGCATCACCAATGCTGCTGGCTAAAACCTGTGCAATTCGCACACTTTCGTCTTGTATTTGCTGCAAAAATCCCTGACGATGTAACAAATCTTCTGGTGGGTAACCGCTTAATGCCAGCTCAGGAAAAACCACCAGATCAGCGCCCTGCTCACTTGCCTCAATCGCTGCATGAATAATCTTATCGGCGTTACACTTAATATCACCGACCTGAAAAGTATCCTGCACCATAACAATATTGATGGCAGCAGGGGTAACGCGACTAAGGGGGGCTGTCTGGTTCATAAATGTTCTATCTCATCACCGCACAACCTGCCGTGAGTGATAGGTGGACAATGCTTAAATCTAAAACGGCGACATACAAAAGCGGGTGCCGTAAAGTGAGGGGATACTATCATGTCACACACTGTTAGCCGTAGTTTGATCGTCGAAAAACGCTAGCGATGTTACCTGAATGGCATTAACAGCTATACTCACTCTACCCAGTCTAACTCTAATACACCTTTATGCCTGACCAGCAAAAAACTGCCTCAAATAACAAACATCACCCAGACACTACCGATACCTGGTCTCGATTACGTTTTTTTAATTATTTCCGCGTGGCACTGGCACTGTTTTTTATCACCATCTATGTTAACGACTGGTTTCATCTGCTGGTTGCCAGCGACTATTCACACCGTCATCTTTTTTTCGCCACGGCTGTTTTTTACCTGATTGCCAGTTTATTGTTCTTCGCCAGCATTAGCCACCAAAAACCACCGCTAGAAATGCAGGTTATCGTACACACACTGGTGGATATTTGCTGCTTCATCTTACTAATGCACGCCACTGGCGGTATTCGCTCGGGTCTTGGCATGTTGCTTATTGTCAGCATCGCAATCAGCAGCCTGTTTTTAACAAGGCGACTTTCCATCGCCTTTGCGGCGCTCGCCAGCCTAGCTGTTATTGCTGAACAGATTTACTCACAACTGATTTATGCCAACCACAGCGCCGCTTTCACCCAGGCGGGAATCCTTGGCATGTTGATTTTTCTTTCAGCATTGTTAACCCTCTACACCGCTCGCCGACTAAAAGAAAGCGAAACATTAGCCGAAGAAGCCAGCGCCGAACTGGAAAGCATTGTGCAGTTGAATGAACACATCATCAAAAGCATGCGTACTGGCATTATGGTCATTAAAAATAACGGCGAAATTTTAATGACCAATAATGCGGCTCTGGAACTGCTAGGCCACATTACTATTGATTCGCACACGCATTTAAATATCGTTTCCAGCGCCTTGCACCAACGTTTTCTCGACTGGAAAAGTAATGCCATGCAAAACCATCAGCCGGTACAACAAACACAGGGGCTGCCTGATTTGCAGCCAGGTTTTAGTCACATCCAGCAAAGCTCACACAGTAACCATGCCACGGGGCGCACTTTGATTTTTTTAGAAGATGCCACGCAGCTAGCCCAACGTTTTCAGCAGGTGAAGCTTGCCTCTCTGGGTCGTCTAACCGCCAGCATCGCTCATGAAATTCGCAATCCGCTGGCTGCTATCAACCACGCAGGGCAATTATTGGACGAAACCGCTGAAAATATAGCAGATAAAAAGTTAACCAGCATTATCAATACACAGTCAAAACGTCTTAATGCGATTGTGGAAAGTGTATTACAGCTCTCCAGACAACAACGCGGCACCGCCGAAAAGCTTAACCTTCACCCGTGGCTAACACAATTTAAAAAAGAGTTTATTTCAACCCACCAGTTAAAAAGTTCTCAGCTACAGATTAAAGTCACGCCTGATAATATTGAAATATTGTTTAACTCAAGTCAGCTGCATCAGGTGATGTGGAATTTATGCAGCAACGCCATCAACCACTCAAAAAATGAACCGTTAAATAAAATGATTCATATTCAGGCTAAAATTGACGAAGATAACAAGCAAGCCTATATGGACATCATCGACAATGGCCCGGGCATAGATAAAGCCATACAGCCACATATTTTTGAGCCATTTTTTACCACCAGCAACGAAGGCTCTGGCCTAGGCTTATACATAACCAAAGAAGTCATAGAAAGCAACCGTGCTAAAATACACCAGCTTACACCCGA
>CAZMLD010000312.1:0-2945 GCA_964566975.1 uncultured Thiotrichaceae bacterium
ATTATTGTCATGATGCAACTGGGTTATACGCTATATACCCATACAGTAAGCTGGTTTCTTCTAAGGTTCGTGCTTTTGTTGACTATCTTGCTCAACAATGGAGCAATGGGATTTTAAAATAAAACAATACTGATAACAGTACAGCAATGATCTTACAAGACTTGAAAAAGATATCGCTGTCAAAGCTGTATTTTGAGTAATAACTGACTATTAATCATCGATTTAGGCAATATTTTCGTATAGGCCTACTATGCCGTTTTCTGCTGTATTGAGATACCAGTTTTTAACGACGCTTTTCGGTTAAAATAATTAAAGAAGGTTTACACTGTTTCTTGAAACTAAAATAAATAACCTATCGATTTCAATAATAAATTATTGGGTTAAAATTTAGTCATTCTTTAGGCTACCAATTACGGAAATAGTAAACCAATAAAAAAGGCATGACATAAACTTTTGAAGTTAACTTAGCATATCCAACATCGTCGATTCGTCAATTATAGGTACACTTAAACTTGAAGCTTTTGTCAGTTTTGAACCTGCTTTGTCACCTGCCAATAAATAATCTGTCTTCGCCGATACGCTGCCAGTGACCAGAGCGCCAGCAGCGAGCAGTTTTTCTTTTGCTTCACTGCGTGTCAGTGTTGGCAAGGTGCCGGTTATCACCACGGTTTTTCCGGTAAACACGTTGTTTTGCTGATCATCAACAGCCCGCTGTTCAATGTGTTCTATTTTTATACCTGCCGCTAGCAGTTTTTTGAGTACATCTTGGTTATGTTTTTGCGATAGAAAAGTCACCAAGTGTTTCGCTACAATTGGCCCGACATCCTGCACCTCGATTAACTGCTCGAAAGTGGCAAGTTGTAGCATAGCTAATGTATTAAATTCTTTGGCAAGGTTTCTTGCAGTGGCTTCACCTACTTCGCGAATGCCTAGTGCGTAAATAAAACGAGATAATGCTGGGCGTTTGCTATCTTCCAGCGCCTCAAGCAAATTAATTGCTGACTTTTCGCCCATACGATCTAGCGTTGTTAAGGTTTTCTCTGTTAACTGGTATAAGTCGGCGGCGGTTCTAACCAAATCTTGTTTTACTAATTGGTCGACTAGTTTTTCACCGAGGCCGTCAATATCCATCGCTTTGCGGGAAGAAAAATGTTTAATCGCCTGCGCTCGTTGTGCACGGCAAAACAATCCCCCCGTGCAACGAGCTGCCGCTTCACCTTCAATTTGTTCAACGCTAGAATGGCAAACTGGGCAGTTTGTTAGCATTTGTATTTCTGCTAACGGCTTTGTTCTTGAATTGGGTACCACGCGAACCACTTCAGGTATGACATCACCCGCACGGCGAATGATGACTTGGTCGCCTACCCGCACATCTTTGCGGCGAATTTCATCCATGTTGTGCAACGTTGCATTGCTCACCGTTACGCCACCAACAAATACGGGTTGTAGTCGAGCTACTGGGGTAATTGCACCGGTGCGACCTACTTGGAAGTCTACTTCTATAATTTTGCTAATCTCTTCCTGCGCAGGAAATTTATGCGCAATCGCCCAGCGCGGAGCGCGTGCCACAAAACCCAGTGTCTTTTGCTGTGAGATTGAGTTGACTTTATAAACGATGCCATCAATGTCATAAGCTAAACCCTCTCGTCGCTTTAATATATTTTTATAATACGCCAGACAGCTTTCAACACGCTGAACAAGTTTTACTTCATCACATATGGGCAAACCAAATTTTCTTAGTTGCTGCAAAATCTCATAATGCGTATCGGCAAGGCTACCACCTTCAACAATACCAGTAGAATAACAGTACAGACTTAAAGGTCGTGTTGCAGTAATACTCGGGTCAAGCTGGCGCAAACTTCCCGCTGCTGCATTTCTGGGGTTAGCAAATTCTTTTTCACCCTTTTCCCTTGCTTGCTGGTTTAATTTTTCAAACCCTGCTTTTGGCATAAAAATTTCACCGCGCACTTCGAGTACGTCTGGATAACTTTCACCCAGAAGTCGCAATGGTACGCTTTGCATGGTGCGAACATTTTGTGTAACATTTTCACCGGTTAAACCGTCCCCCCTTGTAGCGGCATAAACCAGTTCGCCGTTTTGGTAGCGCAAACTAATCGCCAACCCATCCAGTTTCGGTTCGGCAGTTAGCATGATTTCATCTTTACTGTTTAATCTATCCTGTAACCGTTGATAAAAGGCTTGCAGTGCTTCCTCATTGAATACGTTATCGAGCGACAGCATTGGCATTTGATGCTGTATTTGATCAAAGGCGGTTAATGGTTTTGCACCGACACGTTGTGTTGGCGAACTGGAGGTAATGAACTGTGGGTTTTTTTCTTCTAACAAGACCAGCTGATGATATAACCGATCATATTCCGCATCGGGAACATCTGGGTCATCTAACACATAATATTGGTGGGCATGATGACGAAGTTTTTCTCGGCATTTTTCGATTTTTTCTTTAACTGAGACAGACATTTATCGGAAAAATCTATAAAGCATTAATAAATTCATGCACTTTGGCACGATAGTTTTCAGCATCCTGCTCAGTTAAGGTCTGGCGTTTCTGGTTGCATAAACGCGCATCCAGTAAACTTGCTATCTGGTAGCTGCGCTGTAACATTTCGGTTAAGTTATCAAGTGAAACGTCCAGTGTTTCGCCCGTTTTTAATTTCATAAAAACGGTTAGGCCTGAGGTCTTTAAATCGTGAATGGTGTCTGCATCAAAATATCCCGGTTCCAGCATATTGGCAAGACTAAAGACATTTCGTCCCGTTTTGTGATAATGATATATATTCATCTCACCAAAGGTTAAACCCAGTGCCTGTACTGAACTGTTTATCTGGCCACCGGATAGATAGCCACTATCTAACGGGCTATCTCCAGCGAGATTTTTCTGTGGCAGCGTTTTCGGGAGAATATATAACACAATAATATCGGAAGGG
>CAZMLD010000313.1:0-2941 GCA_964566975.1 uncultured Thiotrichaceae bacterium
AACCCTAGCCGCCTAAAGGCGTGGGATTTACGGATCCCCTATCGGGGACTTTAAACCACGCACCCCGCCTTGTTGTTTCGCTGTCCTACCTTAGGCTTTACTGGCTTCTGAAACGGTTTCTATCTCAATCTTATTATCGCTATCAACCGTCACATTGACATGACCACCGCGGGTTAAGTCACCGAACAGCAACTCATTCGCCAGTGGTTTTTTAAGGTGTTCCTGAATAACACGCGCCATCGGTCGTGCGCCCATTTTCGGGTCGTAGCCTTTCTCAGACAACCAGATGCGGGCGTCTTTATCCACCGATAAGGTTACTTTTTTCTCATTAAGCTGTAGCTCAAACGCCACTAGGAATTTGTCCACCACATTCGATAATGTATGGGCATCAAGTGAGCCAAAATTAACGATAGAATCCAGCCGATTTCTAAATTCGGGGGTAAACATTTTCTTAATTTCTTCCATGCCATCAAGTTCATTCTGTTGCTCAGTAAAGCCCATTGAGCGACGTGACATGAGTTGTGCGCCGGCATTACTGGTCATAATTAAAATCACGTTTCTGAAATCGGTTTTACGACCATTGCTGTCGGTTAAGGTGCCATGATCCATCACTTGTAACAGAATATTAAACACTTCAGGGTGGGCTTTTTCAATTTCATCGAGCAGTAATACACAGTGCGGTTTTTTGTTAACCGCCTCTGTAAGCAGACCACCGTCATCAAAACCAACATAACCTGGAGGCGCGCCAATTAAACGCGACACGGTGTGGCGCTCCATGTATTCAGACATGTCAAATCGCACCAGTTCAACGCCCATAATATTGGCCAGTTGTTTGCTGACTTCCGTTTTACCGACACCAGTGGGCCCCGTAAACAGGAAGGAACCGATAGGTTTCTCAGGCTCGCCCAAGCCGGAGCGTGACATACGAATGGCCGTCACTAACGTACTGATCGCGTCATCCTGCCCAAACACGACCATTTTCAGGTCACGACCAAGATTTTTCAGCGCATCGGTATCTGATGTGCTCACCGTTTTTTCAGGAATGCGGACAATTTTAGCGACTATACTCTCGATATCATGCACATTGATGGATTTTTTTCTGGCTTTGCTGGTTTTCGACTGCAACTGTCTGCTAGCACCGGCTTCGTCAATAATATCAATGGCTTTATCGGGTAAGAACCGATCCATGATATAACGCTGCGACAGTTCAACTGCCGCACGTATTGCGTTATTACTGTACTTCACCTGATGATGTTCTTCAAAGCGTGTTTTCAGACCTTTTAGTATATCAACGGTTTCATCAACGCTGGGCTCTTCAATATCAATTTTCTGGAAACGCCGCGCCAATGCGTGATCTTTTTCAAATACACTTCTAAATTCAGCGTAAGTGGTGGAACCCATGCATTTAAGCTCACCATTAGACAGCATCGGTTTAATCAGGTTTGACGCATCCATTACGCCACCAGAAGCAGATCCTGCGCCAATGATGGTATGGATTTCATCAATGAATAAAATTGACCCTGGCTGCTCTTTTAGCTGTTTCAACACGCCTTTCAAGCGTTTTTCAAAATCACCGCGATACTTAGTGCCTGCTATGAGTGAGCCTAAGTCCAATGAAAATATCGTACTATCCAGTAGCACGTCTGGTACTTCTTTATCAACAATGCGTTTTGCCAGCCCTTCCGCCAGTGCCGTTTTTCCGACACCAGCTTCACCGACGAGCAAGGGGTTGTTTTTACGACGACGACACAAAATCTGCACCGTTCTTTCCACTTCGGCATCACGGCCAATCAGTGGATCAACCAGACCCTGCATGGCACGCTGATTTAAATTAACCGTGTAATTTTCAAGCGGCTGTGACTGGGCTTCTTGGGCGGCAGCTTGCTCAGAATGGTCTTCAAGTTTTTCTGTTTCATTAGGCAGTTTGGTGATGCCGTGAGAAATATAATTAACCACATCCAGGCGGTTAACACTCTGCTGACTCAATAAATAAACCGCTTGTGATTCCTGCTCACCAAACATCGCAACCAGAACATTAGCGCCAACCACTTCTTTTTTACCGGAAGACTGTACGTGAAAAACAGCACGTTGCAACACCCGCTGAAAACCCAGTGTAGGCTGCACTTCACCCTCTTTACTATCATTAACAACACCACCAAAAATGGGTGTATTGTTATCAAGATATTCTTTTAGCTCGATAGCAAGCACGCTCAGGTCTGCTCCACAGGCCTGTAGTACGACTACCGCACTGTTATTTTCGAGCAGAGAAAGTAATAAATGCTCGACAGTGATGTATTCGTGCCGTTTCTCTCTGGCATTATTAAATGCTGTGTTTAATGATATTTCTAGTTCTTTGCTTAACATGATGCTACCTTTATTTAACTCGCAAACTTACATTAAACCTGCTTCGGATATGCTATTTCTTATGGAACATCAGATTTCTTCCATGCTACACATTAAAGGGTGCTGGTTCATTCGTGAATATTCATTCACCTGATCCACTTTTGTTTCAGCAATTTCATGACTAAAAACGCCACAAATACCTTTACCTTTAGTGTGAACTGACATCATTACGCGTGTTGCCTTTGCATCATCCATTGAAAAGTACATCATCAACACCTGAATCACAAACTCCATAGGAGTATAATCGTCATTATTCACAATAACTTTATATTGCTTTGGTACTTTTAATTTCGGTTTGTCTTCTTCAACCGCAAGTCCAGTGCCCGTATCGTAGCCATCATCCTGATCCCAGCCTTCGTCACCCGCGTTATTGCTAACGGGAAAACCGCCCCTGTTACGATTACTCATGTCTTACCTTCAGTGTAGAACAAACCTTTTAATTTTTTTAAATGATACATCATGGTATTAATAAAACTCAGTAACGCTTTGTTTTTAATGTTTAAAAATCCGCTCAGCGGCTGCATTTAACGCAACACAT
>CAZMLD010000314.1:0-2937 GCA_964566975.1 uncultured Thiotrichaceae bacterium
GATAAATCTGTTCGCCTAAAAGGCGAAGGTTTCAACCTTGCGAATGGAAAATGAATATCAACAAAAATCAGCTGGATCAGGAAAGCAGTCCTTATCTATTACAACATGCAGACAACCCAGTGCACTGGCTGCCCTGGCATCAGGATTCGCTGGCGCTAGCCAGTCAACTTAACAGACCCATATTATTATCTATCGGTTATTCTGCCTGTCACTGGTGCCATGTGATGGCGCATGAGTCTTTCGAAGACAACCAAACCGCAATGCTAATGAATAAACTTTTTATTAATATTAAAGTTGATAAAGAAGAACGCCCCGACCTCGATATGACCTACCAGAATGCACACTCATTACTCACTGGTCAGCCCGGCGGGTGGCCACTAACAGTATTTTTATCTCCAATAACGCACATGCCAATCTTTGCCGGCACCTACTTTCCCAAACATGAAAAACACGGCTTGCCAGCATTTCAGGGCTTGCTACACCGTATCAATGAAATATGGCTGTCACAACAGTCCGACATCCAACAACAGGAGAATTCCCTACAGTCTACTTATCAGCAAATTTATGACACATCAAAACCCGCTGAAAGCGATATTAACTATATCGCAATGGACATCGCCCGCAATCAGGTGGAGAAACAATTTGACCCTGATAACGGAGGATTTAGCGGCAGCCCCAAGTTTCCTCACCCGTCAATTATTGCATTCGCCATTAAACACTGGTGTCGAGCTCAGAGGAACCTGACAAATGACCCACGAATTTTGCATTGTGCACTCTATACCCTAGAGAAAATGGCAAATGGCGGCATCTTCGACCACCTTGGTGGCGGCTTCTGCCGTTATTCCACCGATGAACAATGGATGATTCCACACTTTGAAAAAATGCTATACGACAACGGACCACTGCTTTCTCTATATAGTGAAGCATGGAAAATAAACGCTAACCTGCTATTTTATGATGCCGCCACCGCAACTGCCGACTGGGTGATACGAGAAATGCAGTCAACAGAAGGTGGTTATTATTCAGCACAGGATGCTGATTCTGAGGGCAGTGAAGGTCAGTTTTTTATCTGGTCAAAAGAGGAAATTAACAGCCTGCTAAACAGCGCGAGCAAAGAAGGGAGCATCACCACGTCTGCTGCTCGTCTGTTCAAGCAACGATTCGGCTTAGAGCTGGACGCCAACTTTGATGGCTTATGGCATTTACACGGCTACATTAGCGAAACAAACTTAGCCAGTAAACACCATATAGACAAGCAGGTGCTGCATCGCCAGTTTCAACACATTCGAAAAATATTATTCCAGCAACGTGAGCATCGCGGCCGCCCGGACACGGATACAAAAATATTAAGTGCATGGAACGGCCTAATGATTCATGGCATGGCAATCAGCGGTCGACTGCTAAACAAACCTGATTACACGGCATCAGCCATACGTGCAGCTTATTACCTAAAAAATCATGGCTGGAAGAACAACCAGCTGTTTGCCAGCATCAAGGATGACAAGGCGACACTAAACGCCTATCTGGACGATTACGCCTTTATTATTTATGGCCTGTTAGAGCTTTTACAAAACCAGTGGGATAACGAGCTCTATATATGGGCATTACAACTGGCCGACACACTATTAAGCGACTTCGAAGACAGCAACTACGGTGGATTTTACTTTACCAGCCATCAACATGAGAAATTAATACAACGCTTAAAAAACGTTAGCGATGACGCCATGCCTGCGGGTAACGCCATTGCAGCCCAGGTATTAAATCAGCTAGGTTACTTGGCGGGCAGACCACACTATATAGATGCTGCCAGAAACTGTCTCAAATCAGCCTGGAGCGCAATCAATCACGCGCCCATTTCACATTGCGCGCTATTAAATACACTCGATGAATACTTATCTCCCCCTAGAACTTTAATCATAAGAAGCTCGGCTAATAATGAGGAAAACTGGCAAAAAATCACGCAACAGTATTACCTGCCCGACACCATGATTTACACCATTCCCAGCACACAGACGCCGCATTCGAGCTTGGCTGATAAAATACCCAGCGAAAATAACACCCCTGTTGCCTACCCCTGCGACGGTTTCAAATGCCACAGCCCAATAACCAAACTCGCCGAACTCAAAACCTATCTTAAGAATAACAGTTATCGCATTTTGGAATAAATCACTAAAAAACGCCTAACTACGGCGAAATCACTGCATTTCTAGGCAAACCACAGGAACAATGAACGACAAAACAGCCTCCTAGAGGCTTGCAATGGTCGATAGTTTAGGAGTATGGTTAGGCCTCTAATTTAAAATAGTCAGAAGACTGTCTTATTTAACACAACATTATATGAGGATTAATCATGGCTGAACAACGAAAACTAACCATCATCGCAACCAAAGGCACCCTGGACTGGGCTTACCCTCCATTCATTCTTGCCAGTACCGCTGCTGCCCTAGGCATGAATGTCACCATATTTTTCACCTTCTATGGTCTCAATCTGTTGCAAAAAGACACTAGCGCATTAAAAATCACACCAATGGCAGCACCTGACATGCCGATGAAAATGCCATTTGGCCCCAAATGGTTAAGAGACATCAACTTTGGCCCTAAGGTGCCCAATGTATTATGGAACATCCCATTTATGGATCCTATCTGCACCAGTCTGATGAAGAAAACCATAAGTAACTGTGGCGTGGCATCCATTGAAGAGCTGCGTGATCTTTGCCAAGAAGCAGAATGTAAGTTCCTTGCTTGCCAGATGACCGTTGAATTATTTGGTTTTGACCCCGATACTTTTATTGACGATATTGAATTCGTTGGTGCAGCCACGTATTTTGAAGAATCTGCTGACGCAACACAGTCTCTGTTTATCTAGCAATAGTTTACCTATCAATCGTTGCATAAGTTTCCGCCACCTACTTTTGTGACTGTCGGTAGCATGGACGC
>CAZMLD010000315.1:0-2896 GCA_964566975.1 uncultured Thiotrichaceae bacterium
CCACACAGTTTACCGTTTTACAGGTAATGGGCATAGTAAATTTTATTTACCTAGGAGCTTGTCCGAGAATGGAGAACCTACTGTAAACCCCATAGAAAGCATAGGCTGAGCTTATCGAAATCGTTAAACATACCCAACTACACCATATTTTAATAAACTCACCTAGTGGCTTCTCCGTGATTTTCGCTACGATTCCTATTCTCGGGCAAGCTTCTAGAAATTATGATTAAAATCCACGGGTGTAAAAGTACGGTTTGTTTAAATTCTGAGTGTTTTTATATCGAGTGAGAATTTACACAATGATGGGGCGGGTTAAAAGCTTTCCTGCTCAGCTTGCATGAATGCCTGTAAATAAGGGTCTTTTTGTTGTGAGAGCATCTTTTCTGAGTATAAGGCATTTGCTTTAATCGATGGCAACAGGTATACGTCAAACAGACCAATAAGACCAATGATGATGACGAATGCACCTAGGATGCTGAATATGTCTTTCATGCTACTTCCTTGCCAGATTGATTAAATAACCTGTATATGAAGGTGAGGTACACTTGTCTTAATTTAGTGTCATGCTCATTTCATTTTGCTGTTGATGGTCTGAGCAGTATCTTTCATAATAGCGCTGTATTAGATGCTGACAATGCGGTGAATATTGCCCTGCATGAACTTTACGCATGCCTAGAGTGAAAAAGGCTTCAGCCTCTTCTGGCAGATGCTGAATCAAATGCTCGTACGCCAGTCTCGCCAGTTCACCATTTCCTGTACGGGTAGCGATAATACAATGGTTAAGGCAAAGAAAGCGCCAAGGGCGCTGGTCGTCATGTTTGTTATGATCAGCCTTTAGGTATGCGTCTGTGGCGTATAATATACGCAGGCTGACTTCATAGAGTTCTTCGAGATCTTGCTGGAGAAAAGACTGGTTGGCAAAGGAGGCGATACCGCTCACGATAAGGTCAAGCTCTTTGATCTCGCCTTTTCGAGCGGCTATCCAGATACCTGTTGATACCGCTAGTCGTGTAATCATCTGATGATTTTCAGCGTTATCGTCCAGTAACTGCTGCAGGCGCTCTAATAGCAGTAAAATTTCTTCACCCTGATAGTTTGCCTGTTCAACTGGGCATAAAATTTGCCCTGTTTCTTCTGTGCGAAGGGTGCGAAAAAAACACAGACTGGTTGTTTCCGCATTTGTCATAAATTCCAGATGATAAGGCTTCCAAGTAATGTTATTGAAGATTTTATTGAATGTTTCTTTGTAGATAGAAGAATGTAATACAAAGGCTGTAAAGTGTTTCATTACAATGAATTGCCCGTTACGTTTGCGAATGATAATCATTATCGGTAAATAATGTGCTCACGTCAAGCTTTATTTAGTATTACTGATGGGATATGCTGGTAGAGCGTGTTATTTGTAAGCTGTTGTTTTATATGTATTTTTGCATCTGCCCATAAGATTTTCTTATGCCTGAGTAAATATATTTAAATAGTAATACGGGAGCATATCCTCTAGTATCCGTAAAGTTTTTAACAGAGCAAATAATTTACTGAGGAGTATAGAAGTAATGATTACCAGCAACCCCTTCTCCGAACTTTCGGAGATCATCCCCACCTTTGCAATGCAGGCATATGTAATTGCTATGTTCCTCCTGGTCATTGGTGGTACCGTGATAGACATGATTCACAAAAAAAGTGCTAAGTACTTTTTTGAGAATTCTAAAAAGGCAAAAGAGGCCGCAACTCGCACCGTAACTAGTGGTGAGAAAGGCTCAATTGCGCTTAAAACGTTAACCAACGAAGTGTTAACTTCTGCCGAGTTTTCCAACACCAAACGCAGAATTTCACACTTGTTTACAATGTATGGCTTTATTATTTTTGTCGCGACCACTGCTATTCTGATTTTTGGTTATGCGACTGCTGATGCCACGACACCTGCCATTATTCCTGTATTGTGGCACATTGGTGCAGCTATGCTGTGTTTTGGCGGTTACTGGTTCTGGTTTGGTATTAGAGTTGACCTAGTGTCAGAAGCTAATCCTTGGTACCGCGTGATGCGCGCCGACCTGTTTATTGTTTCACTGCTTGCTACTTGTACTTTTGCATTGCTTTGGTCAGCGACACAAGGTTCTGGTTTAGGCTGGTTGTTCTTCCTTCTCTTTATAGCAGCTAGCACGGTGTTATTTGGTGGTGTGTTGTGGTCTAAGTTTGCACATATGTTCTTCAAACCTGCGGCTGCTTTCCAGAAGCGTGTTACTCAAGCTGACGGTTCAAGAGAGAATCTACCGATTGATTTTGATCTGACGGATCCTGCTGTACAGGCAAAGTTTCCTGATATTCCTGAATACATGGGCAAAAACCCAAAAAATATGGGGCTTGGTATCAAACGTGAATCGCCAAACCACTACTAACGTTTATTTCTAACGTTCATTTAACTAATTAAACTTAAAGAGAGAGTAATAATATGCCAACTTTTGTATATATGACTCGTTGTGATGGCTGTGGACAGTGCGTTGATATCTGCCCATCTGACATCATGCACATTGACAAAACATTACGACGTGCTTACAACATTGAACCTAACATGTGCTGGGAGTGTTACTCCTGTGTGAAAGCCTGTCCTCATCAGGCAATTGATGTCCGTGGTTATGCCGACTTTGCACCACTGGGTCACTCAGTACGCGTACGCCGCGATGAAGAAAAAGGCACGATTGCTTGGCGCATCAAGTTCCGCAATGGTAAGAAAGACATGGAACTGCTAGCACCGATCACAACCAAGCCATGGGGCGAAGGCATTCCCCAACTTGCTAATGAGTCTGCGCCTGACCAGGAGATGCGCGACAGCCATCTGCTGTTCAACGAACCTAAATATATTCAACTTGATAAAGATGGTAAGGATAGTCTCCACACT
>CAZMLD010000316.1:0-2893 GCA_964566975.1 uncultured Thiotrichaceae bacterium
CGCCTCACTTCGAGGAAGATACAGACAATTTTTCCTGCGTCTGAAATTAATTAACTTAATCAGAGTATCCCTAGATGTTTTACGGTTAATTCTGACTGTTTATATTTTACGTGAAATTAAGCGTAAACCGTAATGTTTTTTAGTCTTAGTCTGTTTTGCGGGCTTTGCAAGCATAAAACTGAGCGATGATTTTTCTAGGATTATGGTTGCTTGAGTGCTTCACAATGATCTCTACCCGTGCGGCGCTTCTCAAGAATAGTTTTAGACCATTCTTGCTCGTTTTCCGGCTTAACAAAGCTGGCGGGTAATTGTTTTACCAGTAATAATATGTTGCCGTTATTGAGCTTTTCGCTACGCCAGTTTTTATTATTGATGGTTAGCGGTATGGTGTCGATAACCGCAATTTTTAGTTTTGGCATTCTATTTTTGAGTCGTTCGACCGCGCCCAAAAATTGACTGGAGTGAAAAACGCCATTGAGATGCAATACCTGTCGTTGTGGGTTATTTTTCAGGTGCAGGGCGATAGATTCAGCCATGGTATCATCACGCACAACCTGTGCAGTAAAGCTGCGCTCTGCCATTTTCTGCAGCATTTTGCTCATTTCAGAGGCATCTTTGTTATCGGCGTTTTTATGGAGTTTGCCATGCGAGGGGGTATTTGTCAGAAAGGAGAAAAATTTATCGCGGTAGGCACCGGCAGATGTATCGATGTCTTGAGCGATATGTTGGCGATTTTCTGCTGACAATTTGTCCAGAAAATCAAGCCCTGATTGGCCGACACAGACCACGATATCTTTGGGCGCATTGGCGGCAATGACAGGCAGTTGATGGCGTTTGGCGAACTCGACTAAAGGGCGATAGGATGTTTCATAATTATCCCATGCTCGGGTTTTTCTAATGAGATGGCGTTCGCCGATTTTTGCTGCCAGATAATCGTCTACATAGGCTTGTGTATCGCGCTCAAACTGTTCCATGCTGAGCGTAACGTTGGAGTTACGTTTAACCATGGCTTCTAACAGCAACATTTGCGCAAGATGTACGCCGGAATGGGTATGTAATTCGCCAAAAAAAACCACATCGAAGTCTGCCAGATACTGTGCCACCGAGTTAATATTTTGCACAGCATCGGGGCTGCTGGTTAATATCCATCTATGTTCATATAAATGCGTCATTTTGTTGTCTTGCTGAACGGCTTGTGGAATACAACCCGATAACACAATGCTTATCGTTAGCAGAGTCAGTAAGGTTTTATAGGGTATTTTTGACATGGTTTATGGTTTCTTATTTTTGGTATGTTGATTCTATCTTATTAAAAGAGATTGAGTTTCAGTAAGATCAGCTCGTTTGGCTAGTTCGCCACGTTTTGTGTCTTTGCCAAACTGTATGCTCATTGGCGATTGTGTCACTGTCCACCGGCCTTTTTGTTCGATTTGAGATTGTTTACCAGAGAAAACCAGATAGCTGTATTTACGGTAATGCGGTAATTTTCGAGCTAAAGTTGCTAAGGCTTCAGCCTGATCGCTAGCAATAAATGCGCGAGGTAATAAGCTGCCATTTTTATTACGGGTGGTTATTGCCAGCGAATGCCTGTCGAGATTTATCTTCGTCTTCCTGATGCTAATCACTCTGGGTTTGACCGTGGTTTTATAGTCAGATAATGCTGAATTTATTTCATCGGCAAAATGGTTTTCCCAGCCCAGAACAATAACAGCCTGATTATCCGGTAACGCATCCAGCTCATTATCCCAGGTAAAGGTCACTTTTTCCGGCCCCATTTTTGCCAGGTTTTGTGCAAAAGACTGCCAGCCTGTTTTTAATGGCGCAGGCGATGAGTAGGGCAATACTATTAGCAGTTCGCGAGCGCCAAACACCTGAGTAAAGGCGGGCGGGGTTTCAGCGATAGCCAGTTTTCGAAATAGATCAAACTCAGGGTCAATATCGATGCGTAACGGGCGAGAGCTAAAGTGTATTTCAAAGCGTTGCTTTTTCTGTGACATGTTGACAAAGTGCTGTCGGGCTTTTTTCTCGCCTTGCAAGGTTATCGCAACAGGAATTTTTAAATGATAAGCATCATTTTTCTGAACTTGTTTTAAGGTGAAGCTGAGTTGATAAGTATCACCTTGTTTTATAACCTCGCTTTGCTGCAATATTAAATCGGGGGCACCGGTTCTTTTAAGCCATTGCTGAAAAAAAGGCTCAAGCTTGATGCCAGATGTTTTTTCCATGCTTTTTCTTAAATCGTCAAAGGATGCTTGTTGAAATAAATACTCACGGTAAAACACCTGTAGCGAGCGGATAAACAACTCATCACCCAGTTTTTGTCTGAGCATGTGAAACAGCATCATACTCTTGCCATAACCAACAGCAGCCGTTGCCGCACTGTGCCGACCGCGAAACTGGTAAAGCGGAAAGTCACGCCCTTTGGCGGCATAGTCGCGGTATTTTTGTAAGCTCTGTAAACGATAATCTGCGCCTTTTCCACGCTGTTGTTGAATCAGGTGGTCGGCGAGATAGGTTGTTAGCCCCTCGCTCCAGTTGCCCGAAGAAAAATCAACAAATACACCATTGCCCCACCAGTTGTGCAAAATCTCATGTGGAAAAGAACTGTATAAAATAAATGGCAGGCGAATAACTCGGGAGCCAAGCAAGGTAAAGGAGGGCATGCCATAACCGGTTTCCCAGAAGTTTTCTACCAGAGCAAATTTTGTATAGGGATAAGCACCAAGTAACTGCTCATACAGTGCAATAAAACGAGCAGTGGCATCAAGATAGGTTTGTGCCAGTTTTTCATCAGGCTGGCGCAAAAACACCTGACCCAGGGTATTGCCTGTGTTGTCACGGTATTCGCTAAACTGCGCCGCAATCAGGTAAATTTCTTCCTGTGGAGTAGCGC
>CAZMLD010000317.1:0-2843 GCA_964566975.1 uncultured Thiotrichaceae bacterium
GTTTGCCAGGCGCAGAACTACGTGAAGCTTTATTGCCTGTTGGACTGTTCTCTGCGGCATGGCAGGCAACAGACAATCTATCCATCGAAGGTTTTGTGCAGCTGGGTTGGGAAGAAACCCTGCCCGATCCGACCGGCTCGTATTTTGGCGTGAATGATTTTGCTGTTGATGGTGGGCGTAAGGTGCAACTGGGTTTTGGTGATTTTTCTGATCTGGGCAGTAATGGTGGCGCGATATTTGGTACCACTTTGGGGTCGCTGGGCGTATTAGCCGATGCCTTGGTGAATGCTGATCTTGCCGCAGCAGGTCTGGCGCCGTTAACACCTGATGCGGATTTTTTAAGCGTAGCGCGAGCGGGTGAAGGTGATTCTAGTGACAGCGGGCAGTGGGGCTTGTCATTCCGCTATTTTGCTGAAAATTTAAACGATACCGAATTTGGTTTTTATTATGTCAACTACCATAGCCGTCTGCCATTAATCAGTGCACGATCAGGTACAAATGCGGGTTTGGCAGCAGCAGGTGCAGCCGCTGGTGCGATTGTTGGTGGTAATACTGCGGCTGGCCTAGCACCGCATTTGGGCGCTGCTGCTACCCCCGTTGCTGTCGCGGGTATTGTCGGTGCGGTTATCGTTGACCGTTTTGCTGATACCGCCAGTTATTTGATTGAGTATCCCGAAGATATTCAGCTATTTGGCATGAGCTTTAATACCAATGTGGGAAAATGGGCGGTGCAGGGTGAGCTTTCACACAGACTGGATGCGCCGCTGCAAATTGATGATGTTGAAATATTGTTTGCTGCATTAACACCACTGGTTGCAGTGAACCCTGCGTTTGCTAATTTTGCCGAAAATCAGATAACAAATGGCGCTGCTATCGGCACTGGAGACTACATACAAGGATATGTCGAAAAGGATATCTCCCAGGTTCAGGTAACCATGACCAAGCTTTTCCCGAACCGTATGGGCGCAGACCAGTTTGTCTTTGTCGCCGAGTCTGCCATTACCCATGTGCATGATATGCCCGATAAAGACAGCTTGCGACTGAATGGTCCTGGCACCTTTACCACGGGTAATGATTTTCATGCGGGGGCAACAGGTGGTCACGCTGGTAAAGCAGCAGAAGATGCCAGTCATTTCGCCGATGCCACCTCTTGGGGCTATCGCCTGCTTGGTCGCTGGACGTTTAACAATGCTTTCAAGGCGGTGACTTTACAGCCACGAATTGCTTGGCAACATGATGTCAATGGTGTGACGCCAGGCCCTGGTGGTAACTTTATCGAAGGCCGTAAAGCATTGACCGTAGGTGTGGGCGCTATATTCAGACAACAATGGTCTGCCGATATTGGCTATACCACTTTTACTGGTGCGGGACGGCATAACCTGCTCAATGACCGTGATTTTGTCTCGGCTAACATCAAGTATTCCTTCTGAGGGTTAACATGAAAATATCGAAACAAACAAATATGAGCCTGATATTGCCTCTGGCGCTGGCATTATCATTAGTTTCTCAGGTGGTAACCGCCGTAGAGCTAACCCCAATGGGCGCAGAAAAAGCAGGCAATGCTGCGGGTACTATTCCAGCATGGGATGGTGGCATTAAATCAGCGGCTGATGCGGGTTTCCCGGGTTTTGAGTCGGGCGGGCATCACCCTGACCCATTCGCCAGCGATCAGCCTCGGTTTACCATTACCGCAGCAAATATGGCACAACATGCCGATAAGTTGACAGCAGGGCATCAGGCGATGCTTAAACTCTATGACACTTTTAGCATGAAAGTGTACCCAACACGCCGCAGTGCGGCTTTTCCCCAGCGAATTTATGATGCCACAGCAAAAATTGCTGCCACAGCTCGGCTGACAGAAGACGGTAATGGTGTCGTTGGCGCGGTTATTGGCATCCCGTTCCCACAACCGGAAAGTGGTCTGGAGGCAATATGGAATCATACTCTGCGTTATCGTCAGGATCAAAGTATTCGTAATATTGGACAGGCTCCGGTATTACGTGATGGCAGCTATACCCTAGTAAAACTGGTTGATTCATCCATTGCGGTTTATCATCGAGAAGGTGCAACGGAAGAAAGCATTGACAACACCTTGCTGATGTTTAAACAACACATTACTGCCCCTGCACGCCTAGCAGGTACGGTGTTACTGGTGCATGATACTTTGAATCAGGTAAAAGAATCACGCAAGGCATGGGTTTATAACCCGGGTCAACGCCGTGTTCGCCGTGCGCCCAATATTGCTTTTGATAACCCGGGTACTGGTTCAGATGGTCTACGAACCAGCGACCAGCTGGATATGTTTAATGGCAGTCCCGAACGCTATAACTGGGAATTAGTCGGCAAGAAAGAAATGTATCTGCCTTATAATGCCTACAAACTACATAGTAATAAATTGACGTATGATGACATTATTCGCCCTTTGCACCTGAACCCTGAACATCTGCGCTATGAATTACGTCGCGTCTGGGTGGTTGATGCCACTTTAAAAGAAGGTACCAGTCATATTTACAAGCGGCGCACATTCTATATAGATGAAGATTCATGGCAGGTGTTGCATGTCGATCAATACGATAACCGTGACCAGTTATGGCGGGTATCTGAAGGTCATGTGATTAACTACTATGATGTGCCTGTCATCTGGACAACGTTAGAAGTGCATTATGACTTGCAGTCTGGGCGCTATCTGGCGGTGGGTTTAAACAATGAAGAAGCCATAACCATCGATTTTTCAGCCGACCTGCAAGAATCCGACTTTTCTGTGTCTGCCTTGCGTAGGGCTGGGCGACGCTAGGAGCTTGTCCGAGAATAGAGAACCTACTGCGGAAACCCCATTTTTGCCC
>CAZMLD010000318.1:0-2828 GCA_964566975.1 uncultured Thiotrichaceae bacterium
AATCCTGACATTTTTGTCACTTACCTCCCCAATTTTAAAGTAAACAGGAGAATATCAAATAGCTATAAAAAGTGAGCTTTATCGGTAAGCAGGTATGAAACGATGGCCTAACTGGCACGTTGAACAGCAATAATTCTTCTGTGTTTAGGCGTTATCGGCTAGCGGTAGTGAAATTATTTTTCTGGCATGTGTCTTGCTTATAGGGGAAAATCAATTACAATTATTTACAATTAAAAAGGATAGCAACTGTGGAAAATAAAAAAAATAACCGTAAACAAAAGATATTTATTGAAGTGTCTGCGTGGCTTTTAGTTCTGACTATAATTTATGCAATAGTTAGCGCAGCCTTCTAAGTAAAATAGACAGAGAGCAGCAAGTCACAATATAAACATTAGAATGTTAAAATTGAAAGCAAGCTCCGGCGATTAACTTACTAGCTTATATGGCAAACATAATATGCGACAAACTGAAAAATTTACAGCGTATGAAAAAGAGCTACGTTTAGTTATTGATAATCTACCAAACATGATAGCTTATGTAGATTCATCAAATAAATATCGCATCATCAACCGCGCGTATCACGATTATTTTGGTGCCAACGAAAATGAAGTTATTGGTAAACACGCCAGTGAAGTTTTGGGGAATAACTTTTACAATATCGTAGAAAAATATATTGACATCACTCTTTCTGGGAAAAGCACTTCCTGGGAAACACACTACTCTGGCGCTGATAGTGCAGAACGCGTTTTGTCAGTTAAGCTGGTTCCATATGTAGACACAAATGGTAACAATAACGGCTATCTGCTCGTTGTGGAAGATATAACTGAACAAAAGCAATTACAACATCAGCTTGAGGAGCTCAACCATTCGCTAGAAGACAAAGTAAAAAAGCGTACTCGCCAGCTTGAAAATGAGCTGGGCAGGCGAAAAGTTCTGGAAAAAGTGCTTCGCCAGCTTGCAGACCACGATCCATTAACTGGGCTGCTAAATCGTCGTTCTTTTGTTGCACGAGTCAATGATGAAATTAACAGGTCACGACGTTACAATAATGCTATGTCATACATGATTATTGATATTGATTACTTTAAAAAAATTAACGATACCTATGGTCATTTGACTGGTGATGCGGTGTTAAAAGAATTTGCGAAGAAAATATTAGCGCTCCTTAGAGAAAGCGATTTTATTGGTCGCATAGGTGGCGAGGAATTTGCTGTCACGCTACCAGATACCAACATGGATTCAGCGAACATAATGGCTGAAAGAATCCGAAAAAATATAGCAGAGAGCACGATTCAATACAAGAACATAAGCATTGACTTTACTGTTAGCATTGGCATAGCTAGCTTTATGAAGAATGCAGAAAGCAGTGAAGAGGTTTTCAGTCGAGCCGATGCCGCACTTTATCAGGCAAAAAATTCTGGGCGTAACAAAGTTTGTCTGGCTCCTTAACTGTAGTGGTCAGACGTGATCTGACTGTTGCCCGCTTTGTTTATTTTTAGAACATTAATGTTTGCCTAGCATCTTCTATGCATTCTTTGTTGCCTTCAATGTTAATTATATTAACTTCCGAATCCAGGCCAAGGCGTGTAAAAGCGGGAACTGTTGACCAGTCTTCAGGTAGTTGTTGTTCAGTGACAAAACCACCCTGAAGCAATGAGACCTGTACCAGGTCAACCAGATCAGCGCTATTATTACCGCTATAACTAAAGCTATGGCAATGTTTCACTACATCAACCAGACTGTCCGAGAAGTTCCAGCTTTTTAAAATCATTTCGCCAACGGTTCCTTGTAGTTCATTAATAACAAAACTTAATGCGACTTCATCATTGAATAAGTCATCATCATTTTCAGCTATCATGAGTATAGGCAAGGTACCAATGTTGTGAACTAAACCTGCCAGTAACGCCTGTTCTCTACTGATATCATTCATTGTCATTGACATCATCTGACTAATAGCTGCTACATCAACTGACGTACCCCAGACAGATCTGAACTTTTTATCCAGTATCACTGAAGTTGATTGAAACATTTGTTTCATTGCCAGATTCATTACCAGATCTCGTACTAGGCTCAGACCTAACCGAGTTATTGCCATTTGTAAATCATCAATAGGATTACGTGGTCGATATAAAGGACTATTGACGACTTGAATAAGCCTTGCTGAGAGCGATGCGTCCTGGCATAATGCTGTCGCCACCTGTTCTGCTGTCGAATCAACATCTTCAACTGCATCACGTATTTTTAAGGCAACTTCGGGTAATGATGGCAGTACCAGACTATCATCGTCTATCGCTGTCCTTAGTTCATTAAAAAACACTTCAATTTTAGCTTTCATTCAACAGCATCCTATCTTTCCAGGTAAATAGTTCAAAAAATAATCAGTTATAATTTCTACGAAAATAAATGGCACTTAACGAGCCTCTGATTAAACTTCTAATTTATATAATACTGCGTATCCGTGAGTTCATACATCAAGGCACTAACAGCGAAAACAACCTGCTTACTATATCGTCCGTATACTACTGTACTTAAATATTTATTTGATTTTGTTGTTCTCAAACTTGATATTGTGACAACAAACTAATACTTAACAAACGTGTCGCTATCATCACCCATATCAAGTTCAAAACCATCGCTGCTCGCTTTATTTATAGCTGCTGATTTTTCTGCCGCTGAAATACCACGTAATGTCGCACCTGACGAGGCTGAATGGCGACGCTCATTTCGCGCATTATCATTTGTTTTCATGTTGTCATCTAAGGTGAAAAAGCTGATGGCTTCGCGCTGCTCTTCTACCAGCGCAGAAAGTGCCTGTGCAGAGCTAGCAA
>CAZMLD010000319.1:0-2827 GCA_964566975.1 uncultured Thiotrichaceae bacterium
CTATTTAACGATTTCAATAAGCTCAGATTATGACCTTTATGGGATTTGCAGTAGTTCTCTATTCTCGGACAAGCTCTTAGGTGCAACATCTTGAACTCATGTTCCAAGTGCAATTCAATTTATTGATAAGTTACAGCAACGGATAGAGGTTATGCTGAGTATTGCCCCTCATGGCGGCTTATCTTGTGGGGATGCGAAATATTTTTCTTTTCAAAATTATATTATTGTTTTCGATATAGATGATGTTCAACGATCTGTTTATGTACACATGATCTCAGAAGGACATAGGAAATGGCAGGCAGTTTTTCTGGAACGAATTAATTCAATTGAAAATTAAAGCTATTTTTCATTCCCATACTCCAGCGTAGCAGTTACCTGTTTTTAACGGGCTTATCCAGCACCTGCCGTAAGCGTTGCGCCAGATCACTCTGATTATAAGGTTTGCTCAGTAGATTAGCAGTAAACTGAGACTGACCATTGTTTGTAATCGCTTTTTCAGTACAACCGGATGTCAGTAACACTTTAAGATCAGGATGTTGTCTTTGCGCCTGTTCGGCCAGTTCAAAACCATCAATACCGGGCATCACCACATCGCTAAATAATAAATCTATAGTGGCTTCATCATTAAGTATTTGCAGTGTCTGTTTGCCGTTACTTGCGCTCAGCACTCGATAGCCCAGTGATTGCAGTGTTTCCTGAACCAGTTCCAGCAGTGCCGGTTCGTCATCAACCACCAGTATGGTTTCTGTGTCATGCGTCAGTTCTTCGATTTTTTCACCTGTGAGCGGTTTTGGCTGTGGGTTTTCTGCCATTATTTGAGGGTGATAGCGAGGCAGGTAAAGCCGGAAGGTGGTACCGATACCGGGTTCTGAGTGGACTTTTATAACACCATTGGAGCGCTGGATAAAACCAAATACCATTGCCAGCCCAAGACCGGTGCCCTTGCCCTGTTCCTTGGTGGTATAGAAGGGTTCAAAGATATGTTCCTGCTGCTGTGCCGACATACCCTCACCGTTATCGCTAACCGACAGCTCGATATATTCACCCAGTGTTGATTCAGACACGGGTAACTCAACATGTTCAAAAAAATCTTTATTAATGGTTACATTTCTGCTTTCAATGGTTATTTTTCCATTGCCAGACATGGCATCGCGGGCATTGAGTATTAAGTTGAGTAGGCTATCATCAAAATCCCCCGAGTTTATTTCAGTTGACCACAAATCTTCTGCCAGTTTATATTTTATTTCTACCTGCGGTGTCAGCGAATGTGAAACTAAATCATGCATGTTTGTTATGCTACGATTAATATCAAGCACTTTTACACTGCTTGCTTCAGCACGCGAAAAATTAAGTAACTGCCGTGTCAGGTCAATGGCGCGTTGGGTAGAATGTTTAATGGTATCAATACGTTTTTGTGCTTTCTCGTCCATGTCCGGCACTGTGGATTTTAACTGTCGTTCCAGCAAGTTCATATTGCCAGAAATAATGCCGAGAATATTGTTGAAGTCATGCGCAATACCACCAGTAAGCTGACCAATTGCCTCCATTTTCTGGGCGCGTCTCAGTTGTTTTTCAGCCTTGATTCGCTCGCTGATATCATGCGTGATTAAGTACAGGTAGTCTTTCTCACCAATTTTTACAGTGCTGAAATAGGCTTCTACATCGCAAACCTCACCTGAGGCCAGTTGGTGGTGACACTCAAAACGCAAGCCCTTTTTATTAGAGATGGTTGGTATTCTACTCTTAAATTCTTTTTTGGATAATGCAGTGATGCTCGAAAAAGACATTGAGGTTAAGGTATCTATATCGTAACCATAAAATCTTGCTGCGGCTTTGTTTGCGTCAACAACATGGTTATCCTCCAGGTCAATAATCAACTTGACCGCCTGACTGCTTTCAAATATCTGGCGATAGCGTTGCTCAGACTCAATCAGTTCCTGTTCGGTGTATTTGCGTCTGCTGATATTGGCGTGTGTGCCGACAAAACGCAAAGGTTTGCCGTTATCATCACGTTTTACAATCTTTCCTCTGCTTCTGATCCACATATAGCTATTACTTTTTGTTTTGAACTTGAATTCGACATCAAATGTATCGGATTTGCCTTCAAGATACTGCTGTAAAGTCTTTAGCAGAGATTCTATATGGTCAGGATGTACCCGTTGCTGAAACTGCTTAAACTCACCGGCAAACTCAAACGGCTGGTAACCTGCCATGGTGTAATAACGCTCATCAAAATAAACATTATTATCCTCCAGTCGCCAGTCCCAGATGCCTTCATTGGCGACTGACATTGCCATAGCAAGGCGTTGTTCACTGACTATTAGTGCTTTATCCAGGTCTTTTTGCCGGGTGATGTCTATCTGCATGGCGATATACTTTTCCGACTCATCGTGTTCATTCATAAACGGCACGATGCAGGTATCGACCCAGTAGAGATAGCCATTTTTAGCCCGGTTACAGATATCGCCTCGCCAGGTTTGGCCGGACGTTATGGTACGGTGCAACTGCTGGAAAAATTCTTTGTCATGCATGCCTGAGTTTATTATTTGATGGCTCTGCCCCAGCAGCTCATTCTGGCTGTAACCACTAATGTCGGTAAATTTTTGATTGACGTAGCTGATCATGCCCTGCACATCGGTAATGGAAACAATGGCATGTTCATTTAATGCTTGTAGTTGATTCATCTGTTGCTGGTTAATCATGTCTTTGTCTGTGTGTAATAGTTGTTTTTGCATGTGCTCAAGTTTTATAAGTTCAGGTTTTATAAATTCAGATTTTATAAATAAAGTAGTCAGGCTTATGGCTGCAAATTTGTAAACACTTCCGC
>CAZMLD010000320.1:0-2822 GCA_964566975.1 uncultured Thiotrichaceae bacterium
GACCACTGAAGCCGGAGAAAGCGAATTGATTCCGACATCTTTTAGTACAGCGCCGCCAACGGTACCGCATTCGTTTGAAGAATTTTTGCCTATTACCATGTATAACAATCAGTGTTTAGAGTGCCATGATAGACCGAGATTAATAGGCAGAGAATATGTGAAAGGCAAAAAACTGGCAATGCCACAAAGTCATTATGGTGGCTTTGGCGGCAGGGGCGACAAAGATATCCCATCCGGCTCGCATTTTATGTGCTCGAAATGCCATGCCCCAGTTTCTGGTGCGGCGCCATTAGTAGAAAATACATTTTAAGAATATCCGAGCTAGTGAGCGACATTAAAGAGCGGCCGGATACTGGAAGAAGAGGGCTGTTGACTGGGGCTTTTCTGACGAAGCAGGGTCGAGAGAGTGTTAAGCGCTTACAGCAGCCTTTAGGTGTGCGACCTCCCTGGCATCAGCAGGTAATGGCGAGCTGTGGTTCTTGTAAACAGGAATGTGTTAGTTCATGCTCTAAAGATATTATCCGTCTACATCCTGATGAGCATGAACATGCTGGTACGCCATGGCTGGACTTTTCCAGTGCGGGTTGCACTTTCTGTGAAGACTGTGCGGAAGCCTGCCCCGCTATCGAAAGTGATAAAAATCAAGCGGCAGTGGTCGGTAATCTACAGCTTGCTAAAGCCCAGTGCCTGGCTTGGAATAATGTGTTTTGTATGTCCTGTATTGGTCAATGCGACGTCAGGGCTTTGCAGTTAGATAAACAACGCAAACTTATATTGAATGAGAGTTTATGCACGAGTTGCGGTATGTGTGTCCATGCATGCCCAGTAAATGCATTAAGTATAGCGTTATAAATAGGTTGACACGTTGCCGAGGAATAAATATTGGTGTCAATCCCTATTTTTAGGTATAATCGCCTAGTCTGTTAGTGATAAAAATAATCGATGTTAACAGTCCATAATAGTAATTATCTTACCCAATAGGAGGAATTATGAAGCGATACACTCTATTTCAGGCGGCGCTATTAACGTGTGGTCTGTCCTTTTCTGCGGCATCCTTTGCCCAGGCCAGTGGAACTATGTTGGCTGGCACCTGTGCTGGCTGTCATGGTACGAATGGCGTTAGTACTGGCCCTGCAATACCAACCATTGCTGGTCTGGATTATGACTACCTGGTTCTTTCAATGCAGGAATATCAGGAAGGTCTACGACGATCTACCATTATGACCAGAATTGCCAAGGGATTTAATGAGGGCGAGATTTCGGCGATGTCTAAATTCTTCGCCGATCAAAAATATGTTCTTGCTCAGCAGACATACGATACAGCAGCGGCTGCCAGAGGTGCCAAGCATCACGAAAAATACTGTAGTAACTGTCATGAAGATTCCGGTACCAAACAAGATCCAGATGCAGATACGGGTATGTTAGGTGGCCAGTGGCGTCCTTACCTTGACTATACCATTGTTGATTATCTGGCTGGTAAGCGTGACATGAGCAGGCAAATGAAGCGACGTTTTGACAGAATGCATAAAGAAACCGGTGAAAAAGGTTTTGCAGATCTGCTTGAATATTACGCTAGTCAATATGATGCTCGGAAATAAAGAGGAAGAAATATGAGTGAATTTACACGTAGAAAATTTTTAAAAGCGGGTGTTGCCGTTACTGCTGCCGGTGCTAGTCTATCCTATGGCAGTTTTGCCATCGGTGGCTCAAATAAAAAAGTAGTGATAGTTGGCGGTGGTATTGGCGGTGCAACCGCGGCAAAATATATCCGCATGATGGATTCTTCAGTTGACGTTACCTTGATAGAAGCCAACAAAAATTATTACACCTGTTTTCTTAGCAATGAAGTAATCAGTGGTGAACGTAGTATTGACTCCATCAGATTTGGTTATACCGGGTTAAAAAATCATGGTGTAAACGTTGTTAATGACGTGGTAACAGGTATTGATGCAGGTAAGCAGGTGGTTAAAACTGCTGGTGGTGATAGCTTCAAATACGATCGTTGTATTGTGTCCCCTGGTGTTGACTTTAAATGGGATGCTATTGAAGGTTATGACGCAAAAGTTGCTGAAACTACACCACATGCATGGAAAGCAGGTACGCAGACAGTTACCTTGCGTAAACAGCTGGTTGACATGAAAGATGGCGGTACTTATGTGATAGTGCCACCAACCAACCCTTTTCGTTGTCCGCCAGGACCTTACGAGCGCGTGGCACAAGTTGCACACTACTTTAAGTTTAATAAGCCTAAATCCAGCATTTTAATTCTGGATCCAAAGGCAAAGTTCTCTAAATTTGGTCTGTTTAATGCTGGCTGGGCTCGCCACTATGGATATGACCCAAAAAATCCTACGGGTCCAGGAATGATCAAATGGGTTAATAGTGATGCAGGTGGCATAGTGAGTTCCTACGATGCCGCTAGCAAAACAGTATCTGCAGATGCAGGCGACTTTAAGGGAGACGTGGTCAACATTATTCCGCCACAGAAGGCTGGTAAGGTAGCATTTATTGCTGGTTTAACCAATGATAAAGGCTGGTGTCCAATCAATGGCAAGACCTTTGAATCAACAATTCACAAGAATATTCATGTGATCGGCGATTCATCTATAGCTTCCCCCATGCCTAAGTCTGGTTATGCAGCGAATACACAGGCCAAGGTCGTTGCCGCTGCTGTGGTCGCCTTAATGTACGGTAGAAGTACACCAACGCCTTCTTTTGCGAATACCTGTTACAGCATTATAGGTCCGGGTTACGCTATTTCTGTTGCCATGATCTATGCATATGATGACAAGTCTGGCAAGATTATCAAGGTTAAAGGTTAT
>CAZMLD010000321.1:0-2812 GCA_964566975.1 uncultured Thiotrichaceae bacterium
TGATTTTCAATCCATCAATAGCTAAAAAATGGCATTATTGGCCATTTTTATGCCTATCTCATCGATATTATGTCGCCCCCATGCACTTCCCGCATTAATAAATAACAGAGTTTCACTACTGCTAAGCCTGTTTTTTAATGCGAGGTTTATCGTCTGGCAGTACGAATAAAACAAAACGCGAATCATTGTTCATTATTTTGTTAAAGAATTCTAATTCTAACCCGATAGATAACATCGTACTGATGGTTGAGACAAACAGCGGATGATTTTGGCTGCATCACCCAGTATAAAGTTTAGCAAAGGGACATAAGATGGAACTCAAACAAACACTAATTGCTTCGGGAATAATCATATTTAGCAGTAATGTTGCTGTTATTACGCTATTTGATTCGGACTTGAAGGCATCTACAACGCATAGTAAACAGGCAACCGAGCAGGGCGCGGATATTGAGTGTGGGTATTCAGGCTCAACATACTCCACGCAATGGAGAAGATTCTCTGGTGATGCTGCGTTGTGTGGTAGTGATGAGCGCCAGATTCCAGTCAACCTGAGTCAAAACCAGAGATTTACACACTATTCAGTGCCCAACAACGGCAAAGCAATAATTATGCCGCTGAGCTATAACGGGCTACCAGTGCAAATTAACGATAACAGGTCAATTTTTCAGTGCAACGCTCAAACCTATGGCTGAATATCAGCACAGGTTCGCGCCACTATCAAACAACTACACGAAGTCGATAAAAATTATTAGTATTCACCACAAGGACAGGTCAATGAAAAACATTATAAATAATATTTCAGTTAAATTTAAAATTAATGCACTCGCCTACACATTATTGGGGATGCTGTTAGTTAGTGTATCACTTTCATACTATTCTATGGACCAGGTGGGCAATGAACTTGAATCCATTGTTGAACAGGATATCCCACTGACCAATATCATCACCAGAATCAGTGAATACCAGCTGGAGCAAGCCATTCATTTTGAACGCGCCCAGCGATTTGGCGCTTTGCTGCAGACAAAAAACAACGCATCTGCACAGTTTAAAGCAGAAGTTGCTCTGTTTGAATCGCTAGAGCATAAGCTAGTGACAGCAGTAAAAGAAGGTGAACACTTAGCAGGGCAGGCAATAAAAAATGCGATCGCCGAAGATGAGCGTAAGGAGTTTATTCACGTCTTACAAGCATTGAAAACGATTGAGCAGCAATATACTGCTTTTGGACATCATGCAGTAAAATTATTAGACCTGCTGGCACAGGGAAAAACGCATCAGGCAGAAGGCGTATCCGAGGCGCTTGAGCACGAAGAAGATCAGTTACATAATGAATTAGAAGCCTTGCTCAGCGAAATTGAAGCATTTACAGCGAACGCTGGTCAGCGTGCAAAAGAGCATGAACGCCATGAGATTAAAATAATAAGCGTGTTTGCTGTATTGGCTTTGTTGTTTGGCAGTTATTTTTCTTGGCTAGTGAGTCGAAACATCGTTAACCGCCTGTCTGGCGCGGTAGATAACCTTAATATTATCGCAACTGGCGACCTTACCAGGGATATTACTGTGGATGGACGCGATGAAATCGGCCAGTTACTGGCGAGTAGTCATAGAATGCAGGGCAGCCTGCATGAACAAATAGAAAAAGACAGAGAACAGGCACGTCGAACAGGGCGCATAAAAACGGCACTCGATGTAGCCTCTACCAATGTGGTGCTGACCGATGTTGATAACAACATTATCTATTTAAATGATGCCGCGCAGAAAATGTTTAATGCCGTTGAGCACGATTTGCAACAGGTATTACCCAACTTTGATGCCAATCATCTGGTTGGTATCAGTGTGGCAGCAATACATAATAACCCATCCAGCCAGGCTGAAATGTTTAATAAGCTGACTGAAATCGTCAAATTTAATGTTGAGCTTGGCAACAGAACATTTCGTGTTGCTGCCAGCCCAGTGCTTGATGCCGATGGTAAACGCCAGGGCTGCGTGACCGAATGGCGAGATATTACTGAGCAGCTACTCGCTGATACAATGGAACAAGAGCGCTTGGAGCAGGAGCGTATAACTGCACGAGCAAACACCCGCATAAAATCAGCGTTAGACAGTGCTGAAGTTAATGTTTTAATGGCAGATGACACGAACACTATCATTTATCATAATGATGCATTAATGCATATGTTTAAGGATATTGAGAAAAAAATTAACGCAGTGATACCTGCGTTTGATCTTGCTAACTTAACGGGCAGTAAGGTTGATATGTTTTTTCAACATACGTGCATAGATCAAAAACTGGTGAGTAAGTTAAAAGACAGCTATAAAACAGTAATGGCAATCAATGGTTTAACCATTAATATCGTTATTACGCCCGTTTTTGAGGAGCAGGGCAAGAGACTGGGTACCATTTATGAATGGCATGATCGCTCCACTGAGGTAAGTATAGAAAATGAAGTCGCTAATATTGTTAAAGCTGCGGCAGATGGCGACTTTAGCCAGACCATTAATACAAAGGATAAAGAAGGTTTTTTCCTTACCCTGGCAGAAGGTATCAATGAGGTCTTAATTACCACCGGTACCAGCATCAATGACGTAGCACGTGTTATGGAAGGTCTGGCATCAGGTGACCTCACTAACAAGATTGAGCTGCAATATAAAGGCGTATTTGGTCAGTTAAAAGAGAGTGTAAATACCACAGTCGACCAGCTATCAACAACAATCAGCAAGGTTTACGACAGCTCCGAATCAAGCGCTAGTACAGCGGTAGAAGTGAGCCATACCGCAGAGGCTTTGGGTGATGGTTCCTCCAACCAGGCCGCAT
>CAZMLD010000322.1:0-2808 GCA_964566975.1 uncultured Thiotrichaceae bacterium
TAAACATTATATGACAGTGCCGTGTTTTTTTATTTTATTCAACTCATACTTCCCAATATTTTCTATTGTTTTTTTCTGGTGAGTTCAGCCATGTAACGCAATAGTATAACCTTTATTTTTTTGCATTAAATTACGAATATGAATTTTAATTGTGTACTTCTAACAGGCTCCTAGGCAGTATAGCACTTCACTGGCAGGAGAAATTTTTTGCTAACTGGAGTGATAACGGGTGTTTGACGCGCATATAAAAAGGCGTTGCCCTTTTGCTTTTATTTACCCAGCCGCGAACAATAACCGTTTGATGCAACATGCTGTCGAGTGTCTGACGGTCAAATAAAAATCGCTCTTTGTTGCGAATGCCAAGCGAAAGCTTCTGGTCTATGGTCAACCAGATACCTTTTTTATTGTGGTGAATTTTTGTCACCTCACCTTCAACCAGATGAAAGCCCGTATGCCTGTTTTTAAGCTCGGCAGCCTGGAGAGTCTGAGCACGTTTCCATAAACCCGTTTTCTCACAGCGTGCGTGACGTTCCTGCTCGAGATAACAGCGAGCAAACCGCGTATTTGGCGGCACATTGATTACCCTCGCCAGCCCCTGATTAAGCAATATCGCCTGAATATTCTGCCCGTCAGCCAGAAAACCATGCACGAGATAGCGACCGTAGCGGTCTCTCTTTACTTTGCCATATCGCAGAGAAAGGGTTTTATTGTTTTTAAACAGACGCTCTAGTGCGTTTCTTGCTGCATGAGCAAACGGCTCGGCCATTTTATTTTTGCGAGCCAGCTCGGGGGTATTAATGCCGATCAGCCTGACTTTACGGCCACCGCGCAGATGCAGGGTATCGCCGTCGTGGATGTGTTGCAGGGTCGCGGTCTCATCAATATATTCGCTGCGGCAGCTACTGTCAGCAAAGGCGAAAGCTGGGACGAAAAACAGGACTGAAATAAAAATTAGACTCAGGCGCAAAGCCATCCTCCCTAGGAGCTTGTCCGAGAACAGAAATCGTAGCGAGGGAATTCCATTTTTAGTCATTTTTTTCACTGATTTGAGGAAAATAGTTGCGCTATTTAACGAAAATCAGGAAAAAAAAGGGCAAAAATGGGGTTTCCGCAGTAGCTTATCTGTTCTCGGACAAGCTCCTCGCTGCGAAACGCCATCTTGCGCTGGACATAAAAAAAGGCGCTCCAGCTTGTAACACTGGACGCCTTTTTTTAGCAACACCTTTTAGATAAAACCTTAACAGACCACTCAGATCAAGACTTATTACCAAAACGCTTGTTGAACTTGTCGATTTGACCTGCACTATCTAGAATTTTCTGCTTGCCAGTATAGAATGGATGGCATTCTGAACAAACGTCAATAGTCAGCTCTTCTTTACTTGAATAGGTAGAGCGCGTGGCAAAGATGTTGCCGCAACTGCATTTAACGTTAATTTCATTGTATGTTGGGTGAATATCAGCTTTCATGTTGGCACTACTCTTAGTCGGTTACTTGTACTAGCTTAAGGAGCCTCTAATTAAGCCATGAATCGCAATTTGTCGACCCATACTTAAACCAAGAGACTCCTTAAAAAACAGGGAGTGAATCATACCCATAATACACTTGCGTGGCAAGCTTTTATCTGTTCTCGACTTCGATAATAAAACACGCACGGCTGACTGACAGCAGCCCAGCTGCCGTTACAGACGGAACACTCTCACTTCATTGAACATTGCCACCATGAACGTATTAACCCAGCGGATAAACAACTGGTTTTTTTATGATTATGCGTCATAAGCTGGAATTCAATCCGTACTCGTCCATACTTGCCCTTAAACTCGCGTTCAAAGAGCACTTCGAGGGCAAACTCAATGAGATTCAAAATTTTTACTATGCTAGCCACCTTAGGCATTCTGTCGGTGATGCCATTGATTTATATGGGTAAGTTTGAACCGATGGCTTTTTTTGATGATAACATCGACAAAGCAACTGCTGGGCTTAGTCGCTTGAAAACCAACCTCCCTGAGGGTATTGCTAATGTAGTCGCTGAGGAAAAAGTGCAGGTGTATAAGTGGCGCGACAAACACGGAGTGATGCAATTTAGTCATACCTCACCACCAACAGTACACAATGCAGAAGCGATGCTAATCGACCCAAACAAAAATTTGATAAAAGCGATAAAAAGCCCAAAAAGAGAAGAAGCAAAAACAGCAGTCACGACACAAACCGCCAGCCCTTACTCTGTGAGCGGCATGCAGAAAGTAATGAACGAAGCCAGTGGCGTTGAAAACTTGCTGAACAGCCGACATCAACAACAACAGAAAATGCTCGACGGCCTGTAACGGCCAGCATCTTGCTTCACTCTCTATAAAAACAGGTGAGCATCACTCTTCCAGCAGCTCTTCCAGGATGCTGTTTAAAAACATATAACCTTTTTTGCTAGTGGCTATTTTGTTTTTATCCACAAGCAATAAAGACGAGTCAATATTTTTAACGGCGGCTTTTAATACGCTGCGACTAAGCCCAGTATGCTTTTTAAAGGTAGCGATTTCACACCCATTTTTTAACCGCAGCGCATTTAATAAAAACTCAAAGATAATATCAGACTGTTTAAGCTGCTGCACACCCGATACCCCATTGCCATTTATTGTCTCGCGCATATACTGCTGTGGTTGCCGATGTTTCCAGCGCCGATTGATTGTTACGCCAGCACCTGATGCCTCGTTAGTTTTGTGTGTGAGCTTGCCATGTGCCCCAGCACCAATACCAATATAGTCACCAAAGTGCCAGTAATTTAAATTATGCCCGCATTGTTTAGCCGTTTTTGA
>CAZMLD010000323.1:0-2783 GCA_964566975.1 uncultured Thiotrichaceae bacterium
GCTACCCCGTAACAAATCGAACTTATCCCAAATCCCTACATAGAAACACGAATCCTGCATAAGCTCTTGATTCCACAGAAAAAGAAAAAAAAGCCGCCGAACCTCGGCAATTGCTCCTCGATAATTGCTCCTGCATTATCCTACTACTGCCCATCCATGGGCATATGCATTGCCCTAATACCGTCCATCCGTGGACATATATGGGTGCGACTCATACTTTTTCTTCCCCAGTGAAAACAATATCTTACACATTATTCATAGCTCTATGTATGGATTAGGACTTATTAGATATTGCCGAAATAATATAATTCATGCTCAAATAGACAGCTTAAACAATAAAAGTAAGTGAGTATGATGAAAAAAATTGCAGCTTTTTTAATTCCTATGACGATGGTGATACTGTCACCCGTTCAGGCACAAACAGCAAGCCTCGATGCAGAAGGGTTTTATATCGGTGGCGGTCTTAATTTTAATAGTCTACCTGGTGTTGGCAGCGCCCGTGGTTTTCAGCTTATAGGGGGCTATGAATTTAACAACAAGGTTAATGACGATATCACCGTCTCGCTGGAAGCAGGTTATCTAGACAGTGGCGACTTTAACCGCATAAATAGACTGAGCAGCTCAGACAGTGCGGCGGGTTTATGGGTTTCCTTGCTCGGTTCGGTACCGCTGTCCAGAAAAACAGACATGCTGGCACGTGCCGGTTATGATTTTGGTGATGATGATGGTTTCCTGCTCGGGGCAGGCATCCAGTATAAATTTGACACTAAAGTTGCCTTGCGTATGGAGTTTGTCACCCGCGAACTAGTCAGTGGTTTACAGGCGAATGTAGTGGTTAAATTCTAACCCGCCGATAATGGTAGCAAACATTAAATAAATAAAAAACAAATATTGTAAGCGATACTATTATGGCTAGTCATATTGAGCATATACTTGAGTTCTGGTTCGGCACTTTTCCATCCCCTTATACTGCAGATAGCACAAAAGCTGACATGTGGTTTAAAAATGGTCGCGCCTACGACCAAGAAATTTTCACCCGATTTGCTCTTGATTATGAAATGGCAATAAAGGGTGAGCTGGATCACTGGCTGGACTCATACCGTGGCCGTCTGGCTTTAATTATTTTGCTGGATCAGTTTTCACGTCATATCCATCGCGACAGCGCACAGTCATTTGCCCAAGACAGTAAAGCACAGGTTTTATGCCTTGATGGTATTGCCTCAGGTGATGACAAAAAAATGCATGTGATAGAACGCAGTTTTTTTTATTTACCGCTTGAACATGCGGAAGATATTGAAAAACAAATGTTATCGATTAAAGCCTATACACAACTAGCAGAAGATGTGCCTGAGCAATATCGAAAGCCATTTGAGATGACCTTGTCGTTTGCCGAAAGCCATCAATTTGTCATTAACAAATTCGGCCGTTTCCCAGAACTAAATGAAATACTGGGGCGCACTAGCACAGCAGATGAACTGGCCTTTATCGCCAGTGGCAAGTATTCTTTTTTATAAATCTCAGCCCTAGGAGCTTGCCCGCCAGCTTCGCGTTAATTACGGGTAATATACTGCTCACGTAGCTCGCGCCTTAATATTTTCCCAACATTGGTTTTAGGCAGTTCATCGGTAAACACAATCGACTTGGGTACTTTGTAGCTGGTTAAATCTTCACGGCAAAAATCTCTTAATATTTCCTCGGTTAAGGATTCATCTTTTTTAACCACCACCGCCATGACCACTTCTCCACTGTGTTCATCAGGTTTACCGATAACCCCCACTTCGTTAACACCAGGATGCGCTGCTAGCACTTCCTCCACTTCGCTAGGGAAGACATTAAACCCTGACACCAGTATCATGTCTTTTTTGCGGTCAACAATCTGTACAAAACCAGCCTCATCCATAAAGCCAATGTCACCAGTATGCAGCCAGCCGTCATTGCTTAATGAGGCAGCGGTTTCTTTCGGCAGCTCCCAATAGCCACGCATCACCTGTGGCCCTCGAATACAGATTTCACCCTGTTCACCAGTCGCCACTTCATTCCAGTCATCATCCTGAATAGAAACCTCTGTTGAAGAAATAGGCAGACCAATCTTACCGTTAAAATCCTCTAAATTCATCGGATTCATGCATGCCGCTGGCGAAGTTTCCGTTAAACCATAGGCTTCAATCAGCGTGGTGCCAGTGACTTCTTTCCAGCGCTCGGCAACACTGCGCTGCACCGCCATGCCACCGCCAAGGGCAAAAGAAAAATTTGACCAGTCTACGGTTTTAAAGTCAGGATGGTTTAATAGGCCATTAAACAGGGTGTTAACGCCAGTAAAAACTTCAAACTTTGTCGCCTTAAGCTCTTTAACAAAACCATTGATATCTCGCGGGTTGGTGATCAGATAATTACACCAGCCAAAACGCATGAAAGTTAAGCAGTTAGCGGTTAAAGAAAAGATATGATACAGCGGCAAGGCAGTAATAATAGTACCCTGTTTGTTGCCAATATATTTATCTATCCAGGCAGATGCCTGTAGCATATTCGCTACCATATTTTTGTTGGTTAACACCGCACCTTTAGACACGCCCGTGGTGCCGCCAGTATATTGCAAAAACGCAATGTCATCATGGTTACTGCTTACTGTCTGAAAACGATGTTGTGCGCCCAGTTTTAATGCTGTTTTAAAGTTCACCGCATTGCTAATGGTGTAGTCTGGCACCATTTTTTTAATATATTTCACCACGGTATTAATAATAAAACCTTTGAGCGGAGATAACATGTCCCCCATTTTGGTGGTA
>CAZMLD010000324.1:0-2774 GCA_964566975.1 uncultured Thiotrichaceae bacterium
ATGGTATCAATACGTAAGTCTTCTATAAATACGATATCTAACGCCACTTTTATTATTCTCCGCCCAGTGTTGCCCGCTAGCCCGAATATTTCATAGGTGCGCTACTAATTCAACTTAACCTTATGATATTACATATAAAATCTAGTATATCAGCAAAGTACACTGTGTACCTGTTCACCGCTACGCAGTTTTTGGAAAAATATCAGCGATCATTTTGCCCGATTCGCCTGCAACCATAGCTATGGCTATGCTTTTCGCCGAATCGAACAAACTGATTCGCTGATATTTCCCCAAAATTCTGCATTCCTATGAAATACTCGGGCTAGGAATCTTAGAAGATTTCTAGCGGGCACCTCTAACTCATTGCACACAGCTGCGTGTGACAAAAAGGTGCATTATACAGGGTTTATCGCAACAACAATGAAACCAGACCCGCCCTGTGGGACATCCATTTTCAGTAAATAATAAGAAATATTGCTATTTAGAGCGAATAAGGCGACTATTTTAGCTTGCCAGCTCTCACTTTCTCCGTTAGAATTTCCGGCTCATTTTTCAGAGTTCCTTTAGTTTCACTTGGCGCCCTGAATTTAACCACTTGTATCAGTTTTTATACACTTAATATTAGCCGCCACATTGGCAGGTTTGGAGTAATCACCATGTCTAGAGTATGTCAGGTCACTGGAAAACGCCCACTCTCCGGTAACAACGTATCCCATGCTCACAATAAAACGAGACGTCGCTTCTTGCCTAACTTGCATAGCCACCGCTTCTGGGTTGAAAGCGAAAATCGTCACGTAAAACTGCGCGTCACCGCTAATGGCATGCGTATTATTGATAAAAAAGGTATTGATGTCGTTTTATCCGAAATGCGTTCTCGTGGTGAGAAGGTTTAAAGGCGAGAATTTAGGAGAATATCATGCGCGAAAAAATTAAAATGGTTTCATCTGCAAAAACCGGTCACTATTACACAACAACCAAAAACAAACGTACCATGCCCGAAAAACTGGAAATGAAAAAGTTTGATCCAGTGGTTCGCCAATATGTCATGTATAAGGAAGCGAAGATTAAATAATTTCCTTCATGCAACGACAGCAATAAAAAACCCAGCACTGCTGGGTTTTTTATTGTTTGCTCAAACCACAAGAAGCCCTCTGTTTTCTTAATCAAAGATTTCTTAAATATCAGGCTCTAGCTCATTTTTTTATCACGCACAATACACCAACCTGCACCTCTACCACCACCACGCGCGTGCCTTTCGCTATTGCCTCAAGCTCACTGCTACGATCAATTTCCACCGTCCAGTTCATACCAGAGTAACGGTAGCTGCCAGGTGCTACGGTACTGATGTCTGCTATCAAAACAAATTCAAGACCGATAAAATCACTCACTTTTTTTTGTTTTGCGGCTGATTTCCCCTGCATTAACATCATCGGTTTCCACAAAAGCAAAGTACTGACACCCGAAGCAATGCCAAAGCTGGCAATACCCGCTATCCATGTCTCCGGTATGATGCCGAGCATCATTAATATCCCCGTTATCAATGCGCCGATGCCGGCAAACAGGAAAATAATCGTGGTAAAGCCAAATAACAAAACTTCAGCTGCCAGCAGTGCAAACCCTAACGCAACCCAGAAACCGGGCATGTTATTGTGAATGTACTCAAGCATGATTAACTGGCTCCATCACCATTTTTGTTATCGTCGCTCACCTTACTTTTGGCGTTAATCGCATTGATAATGGTCATTGCCTCTGCAACAATATTAGACGCACCGGTTCTTTCATCACTCAATAAAACCACTGATGACTCTTTCGCAATGGCCTGCTTTGCCTGAATCGCACTTTCTGCCAAATCAAGCTGAATGGCTTTCTGCCCTTTCTCCTGCATGGCGATTGTGCCCACCACTTCCAGCGCGGTGGCTCTGGCATCGGCGACCGCAATAATCGCCTGCGCCTCCCCTTCTGCCTGCAATATCTGCTCTGCTTTGTCGGCTTCTGCCGCCAGCACGATCGACTGCTTCTGACCCTCGGCGACGTTGATGGCTGACTGTCGATCACCTTCAGACTCCAGAATGACCGCCCGTTTTTCACGCTCGGCTTTCATCTGTCGCTCCATGGCTTCCAGTACCGTTCGGGGCGGTTCAATATCTTTAATCTCGTAGCGCAACACCTGCACCCCCCATGGCGCAGAGGCTTCATTGATCTGTGACACAATATTGATATTGAGACCTTCGCGTTCCTTAAATGTTTTGTCCAGCTCTATCTTGCCTATTTCACTACGCATGGTGGTTTGTGCAAGCTGCACGATGGCGTAGACATAGTCATCAACACCGTAAGACGCCTTATATGGATCCAACACTTTTAAATATAAAACACCATCTACCACCAGTGAAATATTATCTCGGGTGATCGCGCCCTGACCAGGTATGTCAATCGCATGCTCTTTTAGTGAGCGGTCATAGCTTACTTTGTCCATAAAAGGCACCAGAAAGTTTAGCCCTGCCTCCATGGTTTTATTGTATTTACCAAAACGCTCAACCACAAAAGCACGATTTTGTGGCACAAATCGAACCGAAGATTTCACCAGCACAATAGCCAAAATGGCCGCACCCACCCAAAAATTAAAAATCAGATCAAACCAATCCGTCATGTGATATTACTCCTAAATAGTATGAGACTTCATCTTGACGACAAACCACCAAGTATTCAAGAGACAAATAGTAAAATATATAACCCTCATATAAGCAAAGTCTAAGTAATATTTGCTATACTCAAAA
>CAZMLD010000325.1:0-2740 GCA_964566975.1 uncultured Thiotrichaceae bacterium
CAACCTTGACGGTAGCGCAAGTACCGATACAGATTGTGACAGGCTTACTTATCACTGGTCGTTTAGCCAGAAGCCGGTGGGCAGCACGGCAACCCTTACAAACCACACCACCAGCCATCCAGCGTTCACCACCACCATAAAAGGTTCATATGTTATCAGGCTTGTGGTAAATGACGGTACGCTAGACAGCAATGCCGATACGGTTACCATTACCATAGTAACAGGCGATGTTATCTCGCCCTTAGCGCCAGCCAATGTGCAGGCAACCGTCATTTCTTCAACTCAAATTGATCTCGCCTGGGATGCCCCAAATACCGACCTCGGTATTACTGGTTACAATATTTATCGAAACGGGTTTCTGCTCAGCTCAACGACCAGCACAACATACTCAGATACTGCGCTTAACCCAGAAATGACTTATATCTATACCGTCACAGCCTATGATGCTGCCGGTAATGAATCGCCACCATCAGCCCAGGTAAGCGCGATTACCCGTGTCCTGTACGTTGCCACTAACGGCAATAATTCAACGGGGGATGGCTCTGCAACCAGACCATGGGCGACAATAACACACGCTCTGGACAACGTTCCAGATGGCAGCACTATTCTGGTTAAACCTGGCACCTACTATGGACGCGTCCGTCTTCGTGGCACATTTTCTACAGGGGTAACGGTACGTGCTGAAACACCCTATTCCGCTCGGCTTCGCAGCAATACCACCGTAATAACTGCCTATACTCACCCGAACGGCTGCAGTGGCATAACCATTGAAGGCTTCGACATCGCACACACTGGTTCGGGCGCAAACCCGTTAGTGGTGCATATTGATGGCGGCGGAACGGCGGCGGTCAACAACATCACCATGAAAAATAACGTGCTGCATAACAGTTACAATAATGACATTTTAAAAATCAACAATACAGCACACAATATACTGATCACCGGAAATATGTTTTATAACCAGGCTGGGTCGGATGAGCATATCGATATAAATAGCGCTGAACATGTTGTTGTTCAGGACAATATATTTTTTAACGATTTTGCCGGCAGCGGAAGAGTCAACAATAACAATACCAGCAGCTATATTGTAATCAAAGATAGTAATGGTAGCAGTGACAACTTGACTGGCAGCAGAGAGATAACCGTCAGGCGCAATATATTTTTAAACTGGCAAGGCTCAATCGGTGCAAACTTTATTTTACTCGGCGAGGATGGCAGCCCGTTTCATGAAGCAGTCGATGTGCTTGTTGAAAATAATTTGTTACTGGGCAATGCTGAAAATAACATAAGAGCACCCTTTGGCGTTAAAGGCGGAAAGAACATTATGTTTCGACACAACAGCATTATTGGCGACCTGCCTGCTAACGCTTATGCCATGAGGATAAATACGGAAGGCAGTAATCCAGCAAATGAAAACATTCAATTTTACAACAATGTGTGGTCCGACCCCACCGGCACGATGCATGACTTTTCCGATAGCCCGACTGGCGAAACCGTTTCTTTTGTTCTACACAACAACCTATACTGGAATGGCGCAGCGCCCATTCCACAAAATAGTGCGGATTTGATCAATAGTGCGGATGATACAAATGCGGTTATGCTCGACCCACTTTTTGGCCGTCAAAGCGGCATTATTTTACCTCGCTGGAATCCTAACACGGCTAATTTTGCTGACGGCTCAGCAACCATAAGCGAGGCTTTTAGGAACCTGGTTGAACGTTACGGCAAACCAGGTGAACACAGTCCGGTTATTGATGCCGCCGACCCAAACTTCACCACAGTGGAAGATATTCTTGGTCGGCCAAGGCCTGCCAGCTCGATGGCTGACATTGGTGCTTATGAACTCTTTTCCCCTTAGCCTTAACATACGATCATCTTTAATTTCGAGCTGCCGCTTGGCAGCAGCCACTTTAGCAACCTGATTTTTTAGCATTATGGGTAGATACCGAGCACCACAACCTGTAGGTTCAAAATACATTACCGCCGAAGGGCATAAGCGCCTGCATGAAGAGCACGATTATTTGTGGAAAAAAAAGCGCCCTGAGGTTACCCGCATCCTTTCAGCAGCAGCGGCTGAAGGTGATCGCTCGGAAAATGCCGAATATATTTATCGTAAAAAAGAGCTCAGAGAAATTGATGCTCGTGTGCGTTTTTTACGCAAGCGACTAGAAAACATGGTGGTGGTTGACCGCATTCCCACTGATGCCAGTAAAGTTTACTTTGGCGCCTGGGTGACTATTGAAGATGAAATAGGGGCAATAAAAACCTATCGTGTGGTCGGCCCTGATGAGTTCGACCCTAAGTTGTGTTATATCAGCATGGACTCGCCGATGGGCAAGGCCTTATTGGGTAAGTCGCTGGATGCAGAGTTCAGCCTCACTCTGGAGACTGAAAAAGGCTCACACAAACACCTGTTCGTTATTAATGAAATAACATACAAAGCTAGCAAAGGCTGATCATTTCAATAGCAGATAACAAAATCCGATAGCCGTCACCAGACAATATTTAGTGTAAAAAAAAGCCCTCAAAAGAGGGCTTTTTTAGTGCAACTAGCTGACTACTGCTGCGGCGCTGGAGCTGGTGCCATACCTGGTGGTGGACCAGAAGGACCAGGACCACGATAGCCTTGAGGAGGACCAAAAGAACGAGGGCCGCCCCAACCTGGAGGAGGGCCTCGGTACCCGTGAGGAGGACCAAAAGAACGACGACGACCCCAGCCTGGAGGATGTCCAGAAGATCC
>CAZMLD010000326.1:0-2740 GCA_964566975.1 uncultured Thiotrichaceae bacterium
CTTGAATTCAAATAATAAGAGCATACACTTTAAGTAATGTTTTTTTATTAGTTTGAGACCTCAGCATAACTGTAGAGCCCTCTTATATCTTCTGTCAGGTCAGTTACGTTAGCGCTAACACCGCACTTTATTAGGTAGTAACAATAACGCGTACCGCATCCAGTCGTAAATTTGCCGCATCAATAGTCTCGGTTAGCATGGCTAGTTGTTTTTCAAAATGATTAATTTCATCGGCACGAATATTAGGATTTATGTTAGCTAATGCTTTCAATCTATTGATTTCAGTAGACAATATTTCTGTGGCATGTTGCTGAGCTTGCTGTAGCACTTTTTCTGCTTTTACCTGGGCATATTTTTCACTGCGTTGTAACATGGCTTTGAGGATTTTCTTCCTGGCTTTAACAATTTTATTGCCAACGCCGGTATCAACAAACTGGCGACTGCTGTTAATCGCTTCATGTGGCAATTTAATATGGTGATCATGACCTCGCTCATCACACACGACGCGAACCATGGTTGGTGGTAAATAGCGGTAACTTTGCAATGCTTCAACCGGCGCACTTTCGATAGAAAACAGGCACTCAAGTAAGATGCTCCCTGCTGCCACTGCTTTATAGTCGGTGGCAGTGACTGAGGTGTTGCCCATTTCGTTACTTAGCACCATGTCGATAGCGGTGTTGGTTAGTGGGTGCTCCCAGGTGATGTAGTGTGCATCTTCAAAGCTCAGTGCAATATTTCTGTCGTAAGTGATGGTCAGTCCATCATCGCTTAGCCCGGGAAACTGGCTAATCATGTGTTCGGTTGGGGTGATAATAAAACAACCTTCGCTGTGTACTTCATTATCAATGGCAAAGCAGTCAAAAACGTTTTCCATGTACTCGGCAAGTTGTGATGTTTTGTCTTCGGCTTCGGCGCGTTGCTTTATCTCCTGTGCCAATAGCGGGCGACATGAATTATATTCTAGCAGACGGTCACGGCCACGCTGCAATGCCAGGCTTAATTCTTGATGGTGGTTTTTTGATTGACTGATTAGCTGCTCAAGCAATGCATTGCTGGCGTTTTCTGTATGCGGTGTTTTGAGCACACTGTGCAGTTCGTGCTGCACCCGTTTATATACCGAGTGACCTGCTGGGCAGGTATGTTCAAATGCCTGTAGTGCCTCGTTATACCAACGATAACAGACCTCCTGCGCGGTGTTTTTTAAGTAAGGAACGTGTACATGAATGGTGTTTTTCTGCCCGATTCTGTCGAGGCGACCAATGCGTTGTTCTAACAGGTCAGGGTTAATCGGCAGGTCAAATAAAACCAGATGATGGGCAAACTGAAAGTTTCGTCCTTCACTGCCAATTTCTGAGCACACTAATATCTGGCTGCCCGTTTCAAAATCAGCAAAAAAAGCTGCGGCGCGATCACGCTCAACAATGCTTAAGCCTTGATGAAAGGCGGTGGCGTGTAAGCCAGTTTGGGTTTTGAAATATTGTACTATATCCATCGCCGTGTTTGCCTTGGCGGCAATAACTAAAACTTTTAACGGATGCAGTTCAGCACATTTTTTACTTAACCAAGTGATGCGTGGGTCAATTTGTGTCCAGTGTTGTTCAGGGTTCTGTTGCTGGTAGCCTGTCTCTGGCTGTAATGGCGGGCAGGATGATTCATCTATTTCAGCATGTTTTAGTTGCTGGTACTGCGCGGGTTGCGCTAATGGGTAAGCAAAAAGTTCTCGTTCTGGAAAACCTTTTACTGCTGAACGGGTGTTTCTAAATAAAACGCGACCCGTGCCGTGTCGATCTAGCAAGTGTTCAACCAGCTCGGTGCGCGCCTGCTGCTGGGCTGCTTCGTTTTGAATATCGTTTTCAAGTAGTTGCAGTAAAGCCAAATTATCGCCTTCGGCAAGGGTGGTTTTAATTAAGCTGATGTCTTTTGCGTCAAGCGCTTTGCTGTTTAATAAATCTTCAATGAGTTGTGCATAAGGTTGGTAGTTTTCTTCTTCGGCAACGAATTGTTGAAAATTTGGGAATCGATTCGGGTCAAGTAATCGCAGTCTGGCAAAGTGACTTTCTTTGCCTAACTGCTCAGGCGTAGCAGTAAGCAGTAATATGCCTTTAGTTTGGTGGCTAAGTTGTTCCACCACCATGTATTCAATGCTGGGTTCTTCGGCTGACCATTGCAGGTGGTGCGCCTCATCCACCACCATCAGATCCCATTCGCCCATGACGCATTGTTCAAATGCGCGGGCGTTGCTGACTAAAAAATTAATGCTGCATAAAACAAATTGTTCAGCAAAAAATATATTTTCAAAATCATTGTCGGCGAGTAGGTCGTCACATCGGTTTTGATCAAAAATTTTAAAGTGCAGGTTAAAACGTCGTAACATCTCCACCAGCCATTGGTGGATTAATGTTTCAGGCACAACGATTAAAATGCGTTGTGCCCGTTCGGTTAATATTTGGTGATGCAAAATTAAACCGGCTTCAATGGTTTTACCTAGGCCGACTTCATCAGCCAGCAATACACGGGGTGCGTAACGATTGGCCACTTCATGAGCAATATACAGCTGGTGTGGTATTAAACTGGTGCGGCTGCCAGTCAAGCCATATAAATCGGATTTGGCAAGACGGTTTTTGTGGAACAGGGTTTGATAGCGCAGCTCAAACCAGTTGTCTTTGTCTATTTGACCATTAAATAGACGCTCAGCAGGGCGGTTTAGCTGAATAAAGTTATCCAGTTCAGCTTCGTCAAT
>CAZMLD010000327.1:0-2730 GCA_964566975.1 uncultured Thiotrichaceae bacterium
GAGCAGCGGTCTCCAAAACCGCAGGTTGGGGGTTCGAGTCCCTCCTGGCCTGCCAATTTATGTCAATGAATGGGCGGTTATTATCACGTTGTGGTGTAGCAATCCAGAAAGACAAAACGGTAATTAATATTAATAACCTGGCAGGTATTTAAAATGGTCGGCAAGACCGAAGAAGTGGTTACAAGCAAGCTGGATTCATTCAAGCTATTGTTAGCAATAGTGGTATTGTTGCTCGGTATTGCTGGCTTTTATTATTATGAAGCTGAGTCGCAGTTGTATCGTGTGCTAGGTGTGCTGTTTTCAGTAATGGTATCGGCTGCTATTATCTCAACCACTCGTATGGGTCAAAACTTGATTGGTTTCGCACGTGATTCACGTATGGAAGTTCGCAAAGTTGTGTGGCCAACACGTCAGGAAACCCTGCAGACGACGCTTATGGTTATTGTTGCCGTCATTATTATCGGTATTTTTCTCTGGCTAATCGATATGCTGCTGGGGCGGATAATCCAGATGGTGACAGGCTGAGATGAATATTCTAAAACAGTGTCGGGAGAAGCGTAGCTAATGGCAAAACAGTGGTATGTAGTGCATGCTTATTCAAATTTTGAAGGTAAAGTGAAAGCTTCGTTGCAGGAGCATATTCGCCTTGCTGGTATGGAAGACATGTTCGGAGAGATTTTAATTCCGACAGAAGAAGTGGTTGAAATCAGGGATGGGGTGAAGCGTCGTTCGGAGCGTAAGTTTTTTCCAGGTTATGTGCTGGTTGAGATGGAAATGAATGATGAAACTTGGCACTTGGTTAAAGACGTGCCAAAGGTAATGGGTTTTATTGGCGGTACAAAAGATCAGCCAGCGCCCATAACAGACAAAGAGGCGAAGAATATCATCAACGCCGTGGCGGAAGGTGTAGAAAAACCAAAACCAAAAACTTTATACCAGCCTGGCGAAGTGGTGCGCGTTACTGACGGGCCATTTAATGATTTCAATGGGGTGGTCGAAGAAGTCGATTATGCTCGCAACCGCCTGAAAGTGGCAGTACTCATATTTGGTCGTTCAACGCCCGTCGATTTAGATTTTAGCCAAGTAGAGAAAGGCTAGCATAGTAAAAAGTGGATTAGCGATGTCTGATATAAGCAGGCATGATGCTGTAGATTTTTGCTTCGTTTTCAGCGTGAAGTTTCGGCAAGAGTTAGCTAATCAAGCTGGATAAAAGATTCAGCTTTTTAATATAAGTTTTTAATATAATCAATGGGGAGCCCGAAACAAGTACGGCGTTTGCACCCAGGAGAATAAGATGGCTAAAAAAGTCGACGCATATGTCAAATTGCAGGTGCCTGCCGGTGCAGCAAACCCCAGTCCACCTGTGGGCCCCGCTTTGGGTCAGCACGGTGTTAATATCATGGAATTCTGTAAAGCATTTAATGCCAAAACACAGAGCATGGAAAAGGGCATGCCGATTCCTGTCGTTATTACCGTGTATAGCGATAAAAGTTTCACTTTCATTACCAAAACACCGCCTGCTTCTATTTTGTTGAAAAAAGCAGCGGGTATCAGCAAAGGTAGCGGCGAGCCACATATAAATAAAGTGGCGACAGTTAACCGTGCGCAGTTAGAAGAAATTGCCACCACAAAAATGCCCGACTTAACCGCCGCAGATATGGATGCTGCAGTACGTACTATCGCGGGCAGTGCGCGAAGCATGGGTATTGAAACAGAGGGTGTAATCTAATGGCAAAATTATCTAAGCGCGCTAAGAAAATTAACGAAAAGATTGATAGAGAGAAAGTTTACTCACTGGAAGAGGCGTTAACTTTGTTAAAAGAGATATCGTCGGTTAAGTTTAATGAGTCGGTTGATATTAGCGTAAATCTCGGTGTGGATCCCAAGAAAAGTGACCAGGTGGTTCGTGGCGCGACCGTGTTACCCAATGGCAGTGGTAAAGAAGTACGTGTTGCGGTGTTCACCGATGGCGACAATGCCGTTGCTGCAAAAGCAGCCGGTGCAGATATCGTTGGTATGGATGATCTCGCTGCCGAAGTTAAAAAAGGCAATATGGACTTTGATGTAGTTATTGCGTCACCCGATGCCATGCGCGTAGTGGGTCAATTAGGTCAGATTTTAGGCCCACGTGGTTTAATGCCTAACCCAAAAGTGGGTACCGTTACCCCTGATGTCGCCGCTGCGGTTAAAAATGCTAAAACAGGTCAGGTTCGCTACCGTGTCGATAAGGCCGGTATTATCCATTGTTCCGTTGGCGTTGTTAGCTTTGACGTTGCTAAATTACAGGAAAATATAGACAGCTTGCTAGCCGATTTAATTAAAGCTAAACCGACTGCAGCAAAAGGCGTGTTCCTTAAGAAAATTTCTGTTACAACAACCATGGGTCCCGGTCTTATTGTCGACCAGTCCGCATACGCTTAATTTGTTGTCGATTACGTTGGCTGGCAGAATGAGACAGCCTGACAAATTAACAATAAGAGAAATTTGTTTTATCTCAGTTCGACTGCTTCAGTTGACTGAGTGATAACGAAGATTTGACAGCCGAGTTGATTTTTACGGGTCGGTGTCGTCAGAGACCGTAGGTGTGGTCGTAGCGATAGTTTACTATTGCGCTGACTGCTTAATTTCCTACGTAGATGGTGAATTTCGAAAGAAAGCACCTTAAGGACTATGCATGTTGCATGGTCTGTTTAAACCAACTTGGCCGGTTAATATGTGTTGTATTGCATA
>CAZMLD010000328.1:0-2697 GCA_964566975.1 uncultured Thiotrichaceae bacterium
CTACAGCCTGACCGTGTAGATTACCACTGTTATTTCAGCAGATGCCGAACTAAAATATAACCCCACCTGCGGACATTACAAGCTGTTTACATTACTTTCAGCACACACGAATCAATGTTTTTTAATATCACAAATGCTGCATTATATTTGCATGAACATAACAACATAATTAAAGCCGTTGCGTTATTTACCATCCGCCGCATATGTTTTCTGAGTAGCAGCCTTGACTTGTAGATTACCACTATAGATTGTGCGTGACGAACCTAAAATATACCAGTTTCTAATGAGCTTCGCTGGCTTTTACTTACTTTCAGCACACGCGGATAAATATTTTTTACTGCCAGCGCCAATGCTGAATTATATTGCCCTAATCTTGGCAACACTATTAAAACAAATAATTTTTACTCACCGATTTATTTTGCATTGTGTATGCTTTTAAAGCCCAACATGTAGCTAGAAACATGCGGGAATGACGTGATGAGTAATGATGAATCTAGTGCGCTATAGTGCCTTTAGGCGAAATGACCGGCTTTTAGCCGTAACCTGAAACCATCGGCTTTGAGCCGATGGAGTATTCATTTGCTAGCAATCAAATTAAGTTTCACCTTGTAATTGTGCCACCACTGCTTCATTTTCTAGGGTGGAAATATCAGAAGTGATTTCTTCACCTGCGGCAATGCTTCTTAATAAACGGCGCATGATTTTCCCTGAACGGGTTTTAGGTAAGCCATCGGCAAAGCGTATGTCATCAGGTTTGGCGATGGCACCAATTTGCTCACCAACCCAGTTGCGTAAATCGACAACCATTTTTTCAGCTTCAGCACCCTCAGGGCGTTCACTTTTGCAGATGACAAAGGCGACAATGGCTTCGCCTTTTATATCATGTGGGCGACCGACCACGGCTGCTTCAACCACGGCTTCATGAGCCACCAGTGCCGACTCTACTTCCATCGTGCCAAGACGATGACCGGAAACATTGAGTACATCATCAATGCGTCCCATAATCCAGAAATAGCCATCTTCATCGCGGCGTGCGCTGTCACCAGCAAGGTAATATTTTCCGTTGAACTTGGGGAAGTATGTATCAACATAACGTTGATCATCGCCCCAGATGGTTCTTACCATAGACGGCCAGGGTTTGGTGATAACCAGATAGCCGCCGGTATTGGCTTCACAAATAGACTCGCCTTCTTCGTTGACAATATCAACCGCCATGCCGGGTAGGGCAAAAGTGCAGGAGCCGGGTTTGGTTACGGTGACACCAGGAACAGGGGTGAGCACATTGGCACCGGTTTCGGTTTGCCACCAAGTATCCACAATTGGGCAGGACTGCTTGCCGATGACGGTGTGATACCACATCCATGCTTCCGGGTTAATGGGTTCGCCCACCGTGCCAAGTAAACGTAGGGAAGATAAATCGTACTTTTCAGGGTATTCGTCGCCAAATTTCATCAAGGCGCGTATTGCTGTCGGCGCTGTATAAAAAATAGTGACCTGGTGTTGTTCCACCATTTTCCAGAAGCGACCCGCATCGGGTATCACCGGTGCGCCTTCGTATATGACGATGCTTGCGCCTGCCGCTAATGGGCCATAAGCGACATAGGTGTGGCCAGTAATCCAGCCAACATCAGCAGTACACCAAAAAATGTCACTATCCTGCAAGTCAAACACCCACAGGTTAGTGGTTATGGCGTTGAGTAAATAACCGGCGCTGGCGTGCACAATGCCTTTGGGTTTGCCAGTGGAACCCGATGTGTAGAGCAAGAACAAAGGGTGTTCGGCATTGACCCATTCAGGTTCACAGGTTTTTTCCTGTCCAGCAATGGCATCCGACCACCATGTATCACGACCTTCTTGCATCAATATGTTTTGCCCGCTGCGTTTTAACACGATGACATTATTGATGCTTTTACAGCTCTTGCTTAAGGCTTTGTCTGCCGCCTGTTTAAGTTCTACTATTTTTCCGCCACGGGTACCACCATCGGCAGTAATTAACATCACTGCCTGTGCGTCATCAATGCGGTCACGTAGAGATTCAGCTGAAAAGCCACCAAATACAACGGAGTGAATAGCACCAATACGCGCACAGGCCTGCATCGCGACCACGGCTTCTGGCAGCATCGGCATGTAGATAACAACACGGTCACCTTTGTTAACGCCTTTGGCTTTTAACGCATTGGCAAACTGGCAGACATCATCATGTAGTTGCTGATAGCTAATCTGTCGTGTGTCGCCAGCTTCGCCTTCAAATAAAATGGCGGTTTTATCTGCTTTCGTTGCTAAGTGGCGATCAATGCAGTTATAGCTGACATTTAACGCACCATCGCTGAACCATTTATAATGGGGAGCCTGCGAGTCATCCAAGGTTTTGCTAAAGGGTGTGTGCCAGTCAAGATGCTGACGAGCCTGATCTGCCCAAAAACCTTCATAATCATCTTCCGCCTGCTGATGCAAGATGGCGAGGTCTTTGGCTTTTATGCGTGCTTTAGCGGTGAATTCGGCACGGGGTTTGAATAAACGGTTTTCGGTTAAGATGGAATTAATTTCAATGCCAGGCACAAGGTTGTCTCCTTAAATGATTTTTACCTAGCATACACGGAGTTTATGAAAAGTTCGATGATTTATTTTTGTCAGGGGATAGATTTTTAGCGTAACTGGAAGACGTTATTGTTGATTTAGCGCAGACTGAATATGCGT
>CAZMLD010000329.1:0-2693 GCA_964566975.1 uncultured Thiotrichaceae bacterium
AACATCAGCCATTAACTTGTTTAGACAATATCACGGAATTATCCGTTTATTTAAAGCATAATCAACGCAAACTAATTAATTCACAGGCATAGCAATGACAGACAACAATATTTCATGGGAAAGGCAAGTGGTGACACAACTGGCAGAAGCCAGTTTAAAAGAGCAGCGTCGCTCTCGCCGTTGGGGCATTATTTTTAAGACATTAACCTTTGCTTACATTGGTGTCATCCTCTATATGTTTATCAGTGCCGACATAACAACGGTAGCCGTTAATGAAAAACATACGGCACTGATAGAGCTAAACGGAATTATTGCTGATAAGGAAAAAGCCAGCGCTGACAATATTATTACTGCCTTACGCAGCGCCTTTGAAAACGAAAACACGGTGGGTGTGATATTAAGAATTAATAGCCCTGGTGGCTCGCCAGTACAATCTGGTTATATCTACGATGAAATTCTACGTTTGCGAAAAGAAAACCCAGATACACCACTGTATGCGGTAATAACGGATGTCTGTGCTTCTGGCTGTTATTACATCGCTTCTGCTGCCGATAAGATTTTCGCCAATAAAGCGAGCATTGTCGGTTCAATTGGGGTACGGATGGACAACTTTGGTTTTGTTGATGCCATAGAAAAACTGGGTATAGAGCGTCGCACTTTAACCGCGGGTGATAACAAAGCGTTGCTCGACCCTTTCCTGCCTGAAAATGAGAAAAACAAAGCTCACATGCAGAACATGCTTAGTGAAATCCATCAGCAGTTTATTGATGCCGTAAAACAAGGGCGCGGAGACAGGCTTGATACGTCGGTTTACGGGCTGTTTTCTGGCTTAATTTGGACTGGCGAAGCGGCAGTAAGCAATGGCCTAGTAGATAAACTTGCCAGCACCAGCTACGTTGCCCGAGAGGTAATCGGTGAAGAAAACATGGTCGATTACACCGTGCAGGCTGACCTGCTTGAACGCTTTGCACAACGCTTGGGTTCCACGATTGCGCATACCATTAGTGCACAATTGTTTAGCCCCGTGCCAAGATAGATTGACTAGGAGCTTGTTAGCTTCGCTTTTCAAACACAGCAATGGATTCAACATGACCGGTGTGCGGAAACATATTCATTATTCCGGCTTTACTTAATGTGTAACCCAGCTCATTGGCTAGTACAGCGGCATCCCGTGCCAGAGTTGCTGGATGACATGAGACATAAACGATGGTTTCAGCCTGCATTTTTTTTAATGCCGGCAAAATAGCCGCCGCACCTGAACGCGGTGGGTCGAGCAGGATTTTGTTGTATTTTTGTTTTAACCAGGGTGCAGTTAACACCTCATCACTATACAGGTCAGCATAAATAAACTCGGTATTGTTAATGTTGTTAAGCTGGGCATTATGTCGCGCTTTTTTAACCATCACCAGTGAGCCTTCAACAGCAGTAACCTGTTTGCAACTGGCTGCCATCGCCAGAGAAAAATTACCTAAGCCACTAAACAAATCCAGTACCGTGTCGGTATTTTTTAACGACAGATAATTTATCGCATTGACCACCATGTGTTTATTTATTTCTGGATTAACCTGAATGAAATCTGATGGCTGAAATTCAATTTTAATATTTTCACTAGAAGATTCGCTTTCACTGAGCCCTGCTGTCGCAAGTAGGTAATATAATGGCTCTGCCTGCTGTGGGTATAATAACTCCAGGCTGTCTGGTTTGCCAGCTTGCAAATAACACACCAGAGAGTGCGCCTGACAAAAATCGGATAATATTTTTCTTGAGACCGCCGACAAATCTTCTAAGTGGCGAAACACCAATACCGTTTGATTATCGCCGACAGCTACCTCTATTTGTGGGATGGTTCTTTTCTCCTCAAGTTGATTAATGCACTGGGCTAGTTCGTTAATGATTCCACCAACAGATGGGTGCAGCACTTCACAACGCGTAGTTTCAGTAATAAAAGAAGCGTTGCGCTCACGAAAACCCACCAGCACTTTTTCTTTTTTATGGACATAGCGCACACCGAGTCGAGCTTTATGGCGGTAACCATATTCTGGGCCTAACAATGGCGCGATCACTTCAGCAGGTTTTACTTTTGCATGCGTTAACTGATCCAGCAACATGGCCTGCTTAAGTTCAATCTGCGCTGTCGTTGTCATGTGTTGCAGGCTGCAACCGCCGCACATTTCAAAGGCGCTGCATTTTGCCGTGACCCGCGAAGCAGCAGGCTGTAAAACTTCTACAGTACGGCCTTCAGCAATGTTTTTATTCAAACGTGTGTATTTAAATCGCACCCGTTCGCCGACTAGTGCTTGGTCAATAAATACCGTGCGCTCATCGACATGGGCAATCCCCCTGCCCTCATTAGATAAGGCTGTAATTTCAACTTCAACGGGTTCTTCGGGCAAACGTTTATTTCGTCGCCTTGCTCTTTTCGTCGCCATACTTTTTATTACTCAAAAAATTCAAAAACGAAATATTAGCTTGTCCGTGGTTCGAAAACGGTATTTTTCATCAGCCTCTATTTCACAGATGCCACTAAAATGGTGAAGGGTTTAAAACGATATCAACCGTGTGTTTTATGACTGATTTTTATTTCACCCCAGAGTCAATGCCAGTAAGTTAAGCAATAACGCCCGTCATTCCGTCATGTTTTTAGACGGAATCCATTGGTCGGTAAGTACAATGCCTGTTATATCAGGCTCTAC
>CAZMLD010000330.1:0-2679 GCA_964566975.1 uncultured Thiotrichaceae bacterium
GCGTTTTCTCATCAAACAGCAGTTTAAAACTATCACTGTAGTCACTTGGTTGTCGTTGCTTGTTACTGTTGATATCAAGCAGGGTTTGCAGGCATAAATAAAAACGTGAGCGATTATTATCGAGCTGATCCATATGTAAACACCAGCTTACCCATTCAATGGCGTCGTCATTTTTTAATGCCAGATTTAACATCGCTTTTAACTCACCAATACGTAAGCTTGCCCAAGTGGTATCAGGGTCGGGAGCGATGCCTATAAATTCTGCTACTCGTTGGTAATCATTATAACCACCTTGCTCTAGCCGATCGAGGATGGACTGCCAGGCGGATGGTTCGAGATTTTTCAATGATAATATTTCTTCACGAAATAAAGCCCCTTCATTGTTATTGTTCCAGACCAGATCATCAACGGGGTAAATGTCAGACATGCCGGGGACGATGATGCGACAGGAATAAACATGTAGATGCTGGTAGTCGGCGATATAAATGTCAAAATCCAGCGCATGAATAATGTTGCTAAGATAGCCAAATTCATCACCGGTGCTGGCATCAAAATCCCAGTCAGTAAATTCATAATCTGCTTTGTTCTTAAAAAAGTCGAAAGCAATCAGACCGCTGGAGTCAATAAAGTGGGTTTCAAGATTGTGGTGGTCAGCCACTTCGTCTAAATCAAAAGTGGGTGACTGAAAGCCATCGAGCTGATTCAGGTCACGACCTTGCAACAATTCTGTCACGGTGCGTTCCATGGCAACTTCAAAACTGGGGTGCGCGCCAAAGGAAGCAAATACAGTGGCATTGTCAGGGTTGATTAAAGTGACGCTCATCACTGGATAACGACCGCCTAAAGAAGCATCTGCAATACGCAGATGGTAGCCGTGCTGCTCAAGTTTATTGATGGCTTCGGCTATTTTAGGGTAGCGCTGTATGACCGCATCCGGTACTTCAGGCAGACAGATGCCCTCGGCAATAATTTTGTTTTTGATATATCGCTCAAAAATTTCAGACAGGCTTTGTACGCGAGCTTCATTTTTACTGTTGCCTGCCGACATACCATTGCTGACATAGGAGTTGCCAATAATGTTAATCGGAAACCAGATGTTTTTAGTGTCTCGTTGGCGTTGATACGGACAGGCGCAGATACCACGCTCGCCTGTGCCGGAGTTGGTATCATAAAGTTTTGTTGCAGTAAGGGCTTTATCAGGGTCGTAGTAGTTCCACAATTTCTCATCGAGCAGACCGTCGGGTATGCTGTTATTTGTGTCGCTGGTGTTTTTAAACCAGCGTTCATTTGGATAATGCACAAATTGACCACTAGAGAAATCTTCACCTAAATAAAAATCAGCAAAAAAATAGTTGCAGCTTAAACGCTCGAAATATTCGCCTAGGGCGCTGGCAAGACAGGATTTTTTTGTGGTGCCTTTACCATTGGTAAACATTAAACCGCAGTCTTTGTCGCGTATATGTACCGAGTAAACATTGGGCAGAGGGTTGAGCCAAGAGGCCTCTTCGATGTCGAAATTTAAGTCGATTAGCTTTTGTTGCATAGAGGCGATGGATTCTTCCAGAGCCGCATCTTTGCCTTTTATCCAGGTTTTATTGCTCATGTTTTATCAGTGAACTGTGGGTTAGTTATCAGGATGTTTTACATGCAGCCAGTACTTCAGCAACATGGTTTTTTACTTTTACGCCACGCCACTCTTTAATAAGCACACCATTTTCATCGATTAAAAAAGTGCTGCGATCAACGCCTATATATTCTTTGCCGTACAGTTTTTTTAGTTTGATGACATCAAACTGCTTGCATAAAGACTCATCTTCATCACTCAGTAAGTCAAAATTGAAGTTTTGTTTGGTTTTGAAGTTTTCGTGTTTTTTTATGCTGTCGCGTGAAACCCCCAGTATTACGGTGTTTTGGCTGGTGAAGTCTGCCATGGCATCACGGAAATCCTGGCCTTCTATGGTGCAGCCAGGGGTGCTGTCTTTAGGGTAAAAATAAAGCACCACTTTTTTCCCGCTCAGGTCGCTCAGTTTAATGCTTTTGTTTCCAGTTGCTGGGCGTGAAAAATCTTTAATTTTTTTACCAATGGTTATCATGTTTCACTCATCGTTTATAGGCTGTTGAGTTCTGCGTCGAGATTAAGCGCATCACAGGTTTCGGAAAAGTCTTCACGCAGTTGGGCAAGGTTAACATCGGCGGAAATACCGATAGTCATGTGTAGTGCGAACATTGGCGACCCGGTATGAGGGGCGGCATAACATTCAGTCTGCAAATTAACAATGTTGATGTTGCGGCTGGAGAAAAAATGGGAGATATTATTGACAATGCCTGGGTGATCTAAGGCGGCGACTTCGACTAAATAGGGAGCAGCATTATCGGTAGAGCTAGGCACTGTTGTGGGTTTTATCAACAGCTTCATGTTGAGTGACTGCTCTAGCTCGGTTGATTTTGCCAGCAAATTTTCTAATGCTGGTGCTTTGCCACTAACCAGTAACAAGATGGCAAACTCACCACCGAGGACAGTCATGCGACTGTCTTCAATGCTAAGGTTGAGGTTATAAATAATATCGCTTAATTCATCGACAATGCCTGGGCGGTCATCAGCCAGTGCTGAGATAACAAGTCTAGTGATCATTTTTTTATTTGATGTTTTCAGGGTGATACAGTGTAAACAAAAAATGC
>CAZMLD010000331.1:0-2678 GCA_964566975.1 uncultured Thiotrichaceae bacterium
GCAGTGAACCTAATTAAACCATAAAATAATTGTTTCCTTCTTTTCTAAGCTGCCTGTGCGGCAGTGAACTTAGGATAGATGTATATTTCGGGGCTGTTACATTTCTAAGCTGCCTGTGCGGCAGTGAACTGATATACAAGATATACATGATAACGCCTACTTTTCTACGCTGCCTGTGCGGCAGTGAACTCAATTCATCACTATTCTGTGGATAATGTAACTTTCTAAGCTGCCTGTGCGGCAGTGAACCAAATATTACAACTATGTTGACAGTTTCATCATTTCTAAGCTGCCTGTGCGGCAGTGAACTGAAAAGTTTAAATTCACTAAAGTTTTTAACTTTTTCTAAGCTGCCTGTGCGGCAGTGAACGGTGTTGGATAATGACTATTTCTGCTTATGTTTTTCTAAGCTGCCTGTGCGGCAGTGAACGTAAAACAGATAAATTCATTACATATTCAAATTTTCTAAGCTGCCTGTGCGGCAGTGAACTTAATGTAGTTGATTTTACAACTATTATAATTTTTCTAAGCTGCCTGTGCGGCAGTGAACTCATCACAGTATCCAGATTACATGCCTGAAATTTTCTAAGCTGCCTGTGCGGCAGTGAACAGAGTATAACTCAAATAAAAAACAATAATAACAATCACTTATTCTAAAATTAGCTTAAATACCAAAAAAAATGATGGTTTTGTAAGGTATTGATTTTCCTGGTTGTAAAAGAGCGTGAAAAAACTTTGGTTATTTTAATATTTCTTGCAGTATTTCGCTTGCCCACTGTGGTAGTGGTTGCGCTTGTTTAACATCCCCGTGCTTTATTCTTGCGATTTGTTTAAATGGATCGCTCAAAAGTGAATTATCCAGAAGATAAACAAAATCACATAGGGCGACTGTTTTTTGAACATTCTGTATTGTGCGGGGTATGCGATTAATGATTTTTTCATCAGGAACATTATGACCACCTTCGCTTACTCTTTGTGCAACACGCGCCTGATTTAATGATGCGTTTTGCAGGTGGATGTAGACTAGAATAATTTCATAGCCCATGGTTTTTGCCTGGGCAACAAAATCAATTTTAGATGGATGTGAAAATACGGTTTCAAAACAGAAAGTACGTTCTTCCTGTAGTAGTTGGGTACGCATGTGTGAGGCGATAATAGCAGCATCGTAACTGTGTAATTCTGGCGCATCCGGGTAAAGGTAATTCGCGAGAATATCGGCGTTGATGAAAGGCATAGCCAATGGCTCAAGATACAAATGATAAAACGTACTTTTGCCCGCGCCATTACCGCCAGCCAGTACCCATAGCTGTTTTTTATTATTCAACTGGATGTTTCATCAAGTGGAATAAATTCCCCGTTTTCAAATTTCCCGGTGATTGTGTTATTTTGTTTATCAATTTGCACGAGATAGTTGGGATGCTCTTCCGAGACCTGATATTTCACTGTGCTAGTGGAGACAGACTTTGACAAGCGAGCAGTACGCCGATTTTCTTCCAGCGACTGAAAAACCCTGTCAGGATTAACGGGTGCGGTATGAACCGATTCAACCGTAATTTTTGCCAGCCCCGATTTCACTGCAAGCAGTGTGTCTGGATCAATGAAGGAAGAAACACGTCGTCCCATATCGGCCCAATACTCGATTTGCTCTGCCGTGCTGCGGTGATAACGCACGCCAGATGAAGTAGCGGCTTGCATTAATTCTGCTTGTAAACGAATGGGTGATGAGGCTTTTGCCATAACTTTAATGCTCGTTTTATTAACACGGATTAATTGTAGCAGATTGCTACAATTAATCCATCATTTAAAAACCAGCACAGCGTGGCTGTTTTGCTTAACGCTCATTTCGGAGAAGACCACCTTAGCCCCTTGAAGCGACTGAAATCACGGTCTGTTGTTACCCATTCACTGCCCGTTTCAATTGCTAAAGCAGCGTAATAGGCATCGGGAATTAAGTTACCTTTTGCATTTGCATCTTTGCACAAGTTTGTAAAAATATCCCAATGTCTGTCATGGGGGGCAACAATAACGCAGTTTGTTAGACTCCTAATTTGGTTGACAAAAGACAACGCATCTTTCAACTTGCTTGGTGGATTGAATATTTTAGGGTGCGTCACAATGCGTAAAAAGCCACTTAAGACTAACTCAGACATAGCAAATGCTTCATCCGAATTAATAAGTGTTTCTAACCATTGTAGTGACTGCCTATGGTGCGGTGAATCTTGCCGGTGCGCATAAACCAGGATATTGACGTCAGGTAATAACATAAAATTTGGCTTAATTAGTGCTTGAACGGAAAGTAGCTCGTAGTGAGACTGATCCAGATGCGTAAGATTAACATCATAAGATATGGGAGTTTAGTTATTCTAAGTGACTATATCTTGTGGTGTTAAGATTGCGTATATGGGACAGTCTCACTATGGGATAGTTTTCGTTCAGGCACTAATTATCCATTGCGTCTAACAATGATGCAGAATCATCAAGATCAATACCTGAATTGACACCTTTACCATTTACTGTTTTCAACTTTGTTTTAGATTGTTTTTTTTTGGAAGGGCGAGCCATTAATTTTTCCCGCAAAGCATCCTCAACAATTGCGGTAAATGTTGTGCCGTGTGCGAGAGCGTACTGCTTTGCCTTTTCAAGAAGTTGGTCATCGAGTCGAATTGTGGTTCTCATGC
>CAZMLD010000332.1:0-2677 GCA_964566975.1 uncultured Thiotrichaceae bacterium
ACCTCCCGATTCTACCGAAAACTCAGCATCGGTGACCTGATCGTGTTTCACCATGTTACTTATGGACGTCTGGTCAAACGCATAATTGCGATCAATGGGGCTGGAGAGTATCGAGTGACTGGCGAGAATGACTTTAGCCTGTCATCAAAGCAAATGGGCTGGATTGCAGCCGCATCTATTAAAGCCAAAGTATTTTTCAAGATTCACCAGAAAGCAGCCGCAAAACCGCTGACGAAACCTGTCGCTCCCTGACCCCATCAACGAGTTAGCCTTAACCTTAACCTTAACCTTAACCATTGAGATGCTAAACTGGCAGATACCAGCAAAACGGGGCCGCACCAGCCAACCCAGATAAAAAGCTAAAAAAGTGCCCCAGTTCAAGCTATTGCTTTACCTTAAAGTACGCGTATAATCGGCTTTTTAAAAGCGGTAGCCATGGCTGCCGCTTTTGTTTTTTATATGATGTGTTACCTTTAATTTAAAATAGAAAAATGACAAGCAATAAACATCTAATGACAACTTATGCCCCTCTCGATGTCACCTTTGAACGAGGCGAAGGTGCAATCCTGTGGGACAGCAATGAGCAGCAGTACCTTGATGCTTTATCCGGCATTGCGGTTTGCGGGTTAGGTCATGCCCACCCCGCTGTCACCCAAACCATCTGCCAACAGGCAGCAAAATTATTACACACCTCAAATCTGTACCATATTGATAAACAGCAACATTTAGCCGACCAACTGTGTGACATCTCGGGTATGAATCGGGTGTTTTTTTCAAACTCAGGCGCGGAGGCAAATGAAGCAGCAATAAAAATCGCACGTTTGTTTGGCCATAAAAACAACATAGAAAACCCCAGTATCATCGTCATGAAAAACAGCTTTCATGGCCGCACCATGGCAACACTCAGCGCCACTGGCAACCGTAAAGTCCAGGCAGGCTTTGAACCGCTGGTACAGGGCTTCATTCGCGCCCCCTATAACAATATTGAGGCGATTAATAATATTGCTGAGAACAATAACAATGTGGTCGCCATCCTAGTCGAACCGGTGCAGGGGGAAGCTGGCGTTGTCATTCCTGAGCCCGATTATTTAAACCAGTTACGTGAGATATGCGACCGAAAAAACTGGTTATTAATGCTCGATGAAGTTCAAACTGGTATGGGCAGAACCGGCGAATGGTTTGCTTTCCAGCACAATAAAATACAACCCGATGTAATGACGCTGGCAAAAGCACTAGGCAATGGCGTACCTATTGGAGCCTGCCTCGCCAATGAAAAAGCCGGCGAAGTTTTCCAACCCGGCAACCACGGCTCCACTTTTGGTGGCAACCCGCTAGTGTGCGCCACCGCATCAACCGTCATCGACACCATAAAATCAGAAAACTTAATTGCTAAAGCTAGGCACATGGGCGAGTACCTGCAAAACAGCTTCATAGAAAAACTGGCTGGGCTGGATGGCGTGCGTAATATTCGAGGCGCAGGTTTAATGATTGGCATTGAACTGGACACGACTTATTTAAAACACGACTGTACAGAACTGGTGAAACTGGCGCTGAAGAAGCGCCTGCTCATTAATGTCGCTGCGGGCAATGTCATTCGCTTATTACCGCCATTAATTATTGACCAGCAGCAGGCAGACATTATTATTAATACGGTGGTTGAGCTGGTTGTGGATATCTTACAGAAAGATGTTGCCGCTTAGAAAATGAACAAAAAAAATAACAGCCTGCGGCATTTTTTAACACTCACTGATTTATCAACAGAAGAACTCAGGGCGTTAATTTTTCGTGCCACGGCATTAAAAGATATGCACCACCGTGGCGAAATTTTCGAGCCGCTAAAAAATAAAGTACTGACGATGATTTTTGAAAAGTCATCAACCCGCACTCGCGTTTCATTTGAGTCGGGCATGGCACAGTTTGGTGGCCATGCCATTTTCCTGTCACCTCGCGATACCCAGCTTGGCCGTGGCGAACCCATAGAAGATAGTGCCAGAGTGCTGTCTAGCATGACTGACTGCATCATGGTTAGAACCTTCGCACACGAAAAGGCAGAATTGTTAGCAAAACATTCATCGGTTCCTGTTATTAATGGCTTAACTGATGACGTACACCCCTGCCAGCTACTCGCCGACATGCAAACTTATTTTGAGCATCGTGGTGACATCAAGGGCAAAACCGTGACCTGGGTTGGTGATGGTAACAACATGTGCCACTCTTATATGCATGCGGCAAAACTGCTCGACTTCAAATTAAACATAGCCTGCCCTGCGGGATTTCAACCTCAGGACAAATTTATAGACGAAACCAGTGATTTTATAAACATCACGCAGGACATTTCTGCTGCCTGCATTAACAGTGATTTAATTGTTACCGATGTATGGGCCAGCATGGGTCAGGAAGAAGAACAAAAAGTGCGCGAGCTGGCATTTTGTAGCTATCAGGTCTCTGCCAAATTAATGAAAAAAGCGAATACAGATGCATTATTTATGCATTGCCTGCCTGCACACCGCGGCGAAGAAGTGAGCGGCGACGTTATTGACGGCGCTCAAAGCGTGGTGTGGGATGAAGCCGAAAATCGCCTGCATGCACAAAAAGCCCTGCTTGAATTTTTACTGCTAGAGCAGCTAGGAGCTTGTCCGAGAATGGAAACCGTAGCGAAAAATCGAGATTTTTAGTC
>CAZMLD010000333.1:0-2673 GCA_964566975.1 uncultured Thiotrichaceae bacterium
AACGCAAGGGACAGAGTCCTTTGCTGCGTTTCTTGCTGCAATTTAATCAGGCACTGGTTTACATCTTGTTAGTGGCGGTCATCATTAAGCTGTTACTGGGTTCATGGGTCGATGCGGGTGTTATCTTTGGTGTGGTGTTGCTGAACTCCATCATCGGTTATGTGCAGGAAGGCAAAGCCTTAAGCGCACTGGAAGCCTTATCTCGCGCCCTGACTACCGAAGCGACAGTGTTACGCGCCGGTGAAAAACAACGTATTGATGCCAAAGAGCTAGTGCCAGGTGATGTTGTACTGCTTGCATCGGGTGATAAAGTGCCAGCAGATTTGCGCCTGTTACACAGTCGCAGTTTACAGATAGACGAATCTGGGTTAACCGGTGAATCGCTTCCCGTAGAAAAAAGTACCGACACTTTGGCGCATAATACGACCCTAGCAGACAGAGCCAACATGGCGTATTCATCTAGCCTGGTGACTTATGGTACTGCGGTGGGTGTCATTACGGCTACCGGTGATGATACCGAGATGGGTCGTATTTCCGAACTTATTGCCAGTGCAGAAGTGCTGGCGACACCGTTGACCCGCAAGATTGCCAGCTTTAGTCATCTGTTGTTATACGCTATTTTAGGTCTGGCGGCAGTGACGTTCCTGGTCGGTATGTGGCATGGTGATAGCTGGATCGATCTGTTTATGGCAGCGGTGGCACTGGCGGTGGCGATGATTCCGGAAGGCTTACCCGCGGTGTTAACCATTACCCTCGCCATTGGTGTTTCTCGTATGGCAAAACGTCACGCCATTATTCGTCGTCTGCCCGCAGTAGAAACTCTGGGGGGGACAACGGTTATCTGTTCCGACAAAACAGGCACGCTGACGCGTAATGAAATGACCGTGCAGGAACTGTGGTCGGGGGCAGAAAATTTCACCCTTAGTGGTGTCGGTTATGCTCTGGAAGGGGAGCTGCAAAAAGACGGTAAGCAAATAAACAGCGATAACAATGTCGCCTTGAATGAATTATTACGTGCTGGTCTGTTGTGCAATGACTCCGTACTGAAACAGGATGAAGAAGGCTGGAAGGTTGAAGGTGACCCCACAGAAGGCGCACTGCTGGTTGCTGCTCATAAATCAGGACTGGATAGAAAACAGGAAAAAACGGCTTATCCACGGATAGATAGCATTGCGTTTGAATCTCAGCATCAATATATGGTCACGCTGCACGATGTAGATGGTAAGGCTGATAGCCCGCTGGTTTATATGAAAGGCTCGGTCGAAAGTTTATTAGCCCGGTGTGACACTATGCTGGATGCTGCGGGTGAACGCAGCGTTCTCGATAAAAATGCCATCCAGATCCAGGTCGAAGCAATGGCGAGTAAGGGACAGCGAGTACTGGCTTTTGCTCGTCTTTCCGTTGCTGCGGATACCAGCAGAATAGATCACGATGATGTCACCCAGGGACTGGTTTTTCTCGGCCTACAAGCGATGATCGACCCGCCTCGTGAAGAAGCTATACAGGCTGTCCGTGCTTGTCAGAGCGCAGGCATTCGCGTCAAAATGATTACCGGCGACCATGCGATTACCGCTGCCGCCATCGCCAGCCAGATTGGTCTTGATGAAACGCTCCAGCCCGGCGAAATTCCGCAGGTGCTAAAAGGCAGTACGCTCGAAGCCATGTCAGATGCAGAATTGATTACTGCCGCCACTAGCACGGCGGTATTTGCGCGAGTAACGCCAGAGCAGAAACTGCGGCTGGTGGAAGCGTTGCAGGCACATGGCGAAATTGTGGCTATGACAGGAGACGGCGTTAACGATGCCCCTGCATTACGTCGTGCTGATATTGGCATCGCCATGGGCATCACGGGTACGGAGGTATCGAAAGAGGCTGCCGATATGGTGCTGACCGATGATAACTTTGCCACCATCGAAGCTGCGGTAGAAGAAGGGCGTGGTGTATTTGATAATCTGGTCAAATTTATTACCTGGATTTTACCCACCAATGCGGGTCTGGGTTTGGTCATCATTGCCGCCGTGATGATGGCGCAACCGCTGCCAATATTACCGGTACAGGCGTTATGGATAAACATGACCACCGCCGTATTACTGGGTCTTACTCTCGCTTTTGAACCCAGAGAGCCAGGTATTATGTCGCGCTTACCGCGCATACCAGACGCCAACATTCTCAGTGGTGAGCTGATTTTCCGTATCATGCTAGTGGCGGTGATGCTGCTGGTTGGTGGTTTTGGTTTATTCGAACTGGCATTGCAACAGGGCGCAAGTGAGACAGAGGCGCGGACGATTGCGGTTAATGTGGTAGCCATGAGTCAGACCTTTTATCTGCTCAACTGTCGCTCACTGCGCTACTCCATTTTCAGTATCGGCGTGTTTACCAATATGTGGATCTGGGTGGGCATCGCTGCCATGGCGGCCGCGCAATTGTTGCTTACCTATTCGCCGTTAATGAACAAGCTGTTCCACACCGCCCCCATTGGTTGGATGGACTGGTTGCGTATCCTGGCGGTTGGTGTCTTCATATATCTGGTTATAGGGCTGGAGAAATGGTTACGTCAGCGCCGTGATGTGGCGCGCCAGTGTGACAGCTAGCATGAGCGATACCCCGCCTGTTATTGCAGCTAGGAGCTTGTCCGAGAATGGAAAAACCTACTGCAAAACCGATATTTTTGCC
>CAZMLD010000334.1:0-2673 GCA_964566975.1 uncultured Thiotrichaceae bacterium
TTACATTCCTGTTTTACTGGACACTATTGCCTGCGAAATAACTTTCGGTGCTTGTGCATATTTTTCAAATTCCATGGAGTAAGTTGCCCTTCCCTGCGTTGCCGAACGCAGGGAAGTAGCATAACCAAACATCTCAGACAGCGGCACTTCTGCATGTATACTTTTACCCGCCACGGTATCTTCCATACCACCGACGATGCCACGACGGCGATTTAAATCACCCATGACATCACCCATATAATCTTCTGGTGTCACCACTTCAACCTTCATCATTGGTTCGAGTATGACCGGACTAGCTGCTAGTGCACCCTGCCGAAAACACATGGCAGCCGCTATTTTAAACGCCATTTCACTAGAATCGACATCATGGTACGAGCCATCGTACAAAGTAATTCTGACATCTTCTATCGGGTAACCAGCAAGTACACCACCACGCATTTGCTCCTGAACACCTTTGTCAACTGCCGGTATGTATTCTTTTGGTACGACGCCACCGACAACATCATTAACAAACTCATAGCCTGAACCTGGTTTTCTGGGCTCAATTTTCAGAAAAACATGACCGTATTGACCACGTCCGCCAGACTGTCTTGCAAACTTTACTTCATGCTCCACTGTTTGCGTTATCGCTTCACGGTACGCGACCTGCGGGTTACCGATATTGGCATTAACACTAAATTCGCGCCGCATACGATCAACAAGGATCTCCAGATGCAGCTCGCCCATACCAGAAATAATCGTCTGACCGGACTCTTCATCTGTACGCACTCTAAAAGAGGGGTCCTCATGCGCCAACTTACCTAGCGCCAGCCCCATTTTTTCCTGGTCAGCCTTGGTTTTTGGCTCCACCGCTACAGAAATAACCGGCTCAGGAAAGTCCATTTTCTCTAGGGTTATGACTGAACTTGGATCACATAAGGTGTCGCCTGTAGTGACATCTTTTAGACCAATGGCTGCAGCAATATCACCCGCGAACACTTCTTTAATCTCTTCGCGGCTGTTCGCGTGCATTTGCACAAGGCGACCAACACGTTCTTTTTTACCTTTGACCGGATTGAAAACATTATCACCTGTTTTCAACACACCCGAATAAACCCGAAAAAAAGTCAAATTACCAACAAATGGATCACTGGCGATTTTAAATCCGAGCGCGGCGAACGGCGCTTTGTCATCAGCAGCACGCTCCACTTCTGTTTCATCTTTATCATCAAGATGGCCTTTAATTGCAGGCACATCAACTGGCGAAGGCATATAATCGATGATAGCATCGAGCACGGCCTGCACACCTTTGTTCTTGAACGCGCTGCCACAAAATGTTGGCACTATTTCATTCGCTAGCGTCCGTAGGCGAATGCCCTGCTTAATATCTGCAACGGTTAATGTTTCCGTCTCAAGATACTTATCCATTAGTTCTTCGTTAGCTTCGGCTGCCGCTTCTACTAGGAGCTCACGTTTTTCTTCACATAGCTTTAGCAAATCTGACGGCACCTCGCTTTCGGTAAATGCCGAACCCATGCTTTCATCTTTCCAGCGAATCGCCTTCATGCGAACCAGGTCAACAACCCCTTCAAAGGTATCTTCTGCGCCGATAGCAACTTGCATCGCAACGGGGTTTGCTCCCAAACGCTGAGCAATCTGCGTGACAACACGAAAAAAATCGGCGCCAGTACGATCCATTTTATTCACAAAGGCGATACGTGGAACTCGGTATTTATTTGCCTGTCGCCAAACCGTTTCAGACTGAGGCTCAACACCACCAACGGCACAAAATAGCGCACAGGCTCCATCGAGTATGCGCAAGGAGCGCTCAACTTCAATGGTGAAATCTACATGCCCCGGTGTATCAATAATATTAATTCGATGCTCATCATACTGCGCATTCATGCCCTTCCAGAAACAGGTTGTTGCCGCCGAGGTAATAGTAATACCTCGTTCCTGTTCCTGTTCCATCCAGTCCATGGTTGCCGCGCCGTCGTGAACCTCACCAATTTTGTGAGATATTCCTGTGTAAAACAGGATACGCTCTGTCGTGGTTGTCTTGCCCGCATCAATGTGCGCCATAATGCCAACATTACGGTAGCGCTTGATTGCTGTCTTGCGAGCCATGACTCTTACCTTCTATCGCTTTTAGCTCTATTACCGTAACTCACTACAAATATAACAATATCATGGAGAAACAGGCTCAATGTCGCGCGGCAGTATCTACCAGCGAAAATGTGCAAACGCTTTATTTGCTTCTGCCATGCGATGCGTGTCTTCACGCTTTTTAACGGCGTTACCCCTGTTCTCTGATGCGTCCATAAGTTCGCCAGCAAATTTCAACTGCATTGACTTCTCACCACGCTTACGCGCCGCCTCAATTAACCAGCGCATTGCCAATGTAGTACGGCGACTTGCTCGCACTTCAACCGGCACCTGATAGGTTGCACCACCAACTCGGCGAGATTTTACTTCCACCATTGGGCTGACATTTTCCAGTGCTTTATCAAGCACATCCATCGGCTCACCAGGTATTTTATCGTTAATACGATCGAGGGCGTTATACATGATCGATTCAGCAACGGACTTTTTGCCACTCTTCATTATCATGTTGACGAATTTAGTAACTTGTATACTGCCGAACTTTGGATCAGGCAATACATCTCTTTTCGGGACTTCTCTTCTTCTAGGCAT
>CAZMLD010000335.1:0-2671 GCA_964566975.1 uncultured Thiotrichaceae bacterium
AAGTCATTTCGACATCATCCGCCCTGGCATCATGTTATACGGCTCATCGCCATTTTCCGATGTCTCTGCGGCTAATTTAGGCTTGCAGGCGGCGATGCAGTTTGAATCGGCACTGCTCGACATAAAAGACATTGAAGCGGGCGAATCCATCGGTTATGGCAGCACCTATACCACCGAAAAAAACCTAACCATGGGCGTCGTCGCGGCAGGATATGGTGATGGCTATCCGCGTCATGCAAAAAATGGCACGCCGGTCTGGCTCAATGGTCAGCGTTGTGCGTTACTTGGGCGTGTGTCTATGGATAGCCTGTGTATCGACCTGAGTGATGTGGATGCGAGTATTGGCGATCGCGTCGTACTTTGGGGCGAAGAATTAAGTGTTGATGTCGTGGCGCAATACAGTGATACCATTTCTTATGAGTTGCTGTGTAATGTGGGTCGGCGATTTTAGTCACTTTCCATTTTTGTAATAGTGTGATGCCGTCAACGACTAACCGTTAGCCAGCGAAAGGTAAGGCTGGGAACAAATTTTGGAATGCTTTAGGTAAGCTATTTCATTTCAACATGGCCGTTTTAAGTGGTGATTTTGACCCATTTATGACACTTGTGCGGGCGTAAATAATTGCGGTTCTTCCTAAGGGTCTGTCCAACCTCACCAATGTTTTCGAAGATAAGCTTATTGCTTATAAGGGCAAAGAAGGTGATTTCATCTTTGATACAGTTGCTTTTATTGATGACAGTGCTGAGCATAACCATGCTGCTAACTTTAGTATAAAATGGGCTAACAAGAGTGTTTCAGTAGGCGCACAAATATTGAGTGCTCTGCTGGTTCTGCTACCATCGATAGTGCAGGTGATAGGGTAACTTTTTCTCCTGCTGTCCCTGCTACCACTGTTGATCAGGATGTTACCGCTGTGCGCCTTCATGCTACCTATAAAATAGCTGATGTTCGTCTTTCGGCCAGTTTTGAAAATGTAGACCGTGATGTCATTAGTCTTATGTTTGTACAAAGCTTCTAATATTTGTAAGCTAAATGACAGCGCATATTATTTACTGTCAGAAAACATGGTAAAACTATCGTAATACTTAGTCGAATCCATGTAGATAAGAAGCCAGTATAATATTACTGATTATTATCATAGCTGATATTAAAGTCGACAAGCTAACCCTAGTCGGCTTTTTTTATGTACAGGAAATTTATTTTGATTGAACAGTATCGATCATGTTTTAATAACCTCCTATAACCATAGTTACAAACCAATTAACCGTTGCACAATAACGACAATATTTATGCAACGTTCCAGCCCACTTAGCGACACAGGACTACCATGTTATTTTCGTCATTAGATCTCGCCCCCGAAATTCAGCAGGCACTGGATGCCTGCGGTTATAAGGAAATGACCGCCATTCAGCAGCAGGCCATTATTCCGGCGCGGCGAGGAAGAGACATCCTCGCTAACGCGCAGACTGGAACGGGAAAAACTGCCGCCTTTGCCTTGCCAGTACTGCAGCAGATGTGCGATGAGCCGAAACCCGTTCAGAGCGGCGCACCACGTGCTTTAATTCTTACTCCCACTCGTGAACTTGCTGAACAACTGGAAACAAGCATCAGACAATATGCACAGTTTCTGCCGTTAACCATCACCGCGCTATACGGTGGTGTGAAAATGAGTGCACAGGAGAAAAAACTTAGAGCCGGCATCGACATTGTTATCGCAACCCCTGGTCGTCTTTTAGAGCACTTGGAAAATGGCAATGTAAAGCTCAGCAGCGTAGAATTTGTTGTGCTGGATGAAGCCGACCGTATGCTGGATATGGGGTTTATCAGTGATGTGAATACCTTACTAGATAAAACGCCCAAAAAACATCAAACACTGTTGTTTTCGGCCACCATAGCGCAACCAGTCAAGGCGCTGGCAAAGAAGTTATTAAACAGTCATTTGCTGGTTAGCGTGGCGAAACAAAATGCCATTGCGAAAACGGTTGAACATGTGGTTTATGCCGTTGGCGAACATCAGAAAACAGCCTTGTTTATTGAACTGCTGGCACAGCATAACTGGTTTAAAGTGCTGGTGTTTACCAGTACCAAAGCACAGGCTGACGCGCTGATGGCCAATCTGAAGCCTGCGAAAATAAAAACAGCAATCTGTCATGGTGATAAGAGTCAGGGTTCACGCCGCCGTGCTATCGCCGATTTTAAGTCCGATAAAATACAAGTGCTAATTGCCACAGAAGTAGCCGCCCGAGGGCTGGACATTCAAGGACTGGATCACGTGGTTAATTTCAACTTGCCCTATCTGGCAGAAGACTATGTTCATCGTGTAGGCCGTACCGGTCGTGCTGGCAGCAAAGGTCAGGCGATTTCGTTTGTTAGCCGAGAAGAAGAGCGCGCCTTAAATAATATCGAGAAACTGATTGGTGAACCCATCAAACGCGTCGAAGTAGATGGTTACGCCGTCGGTAGCCGCGAAACGATTCTAAACAAGCTGGCGACATCTAGCCACCCTGCAAAATCCAACAAAGCCAGTCAAACCAAAATTGTTCGTAATAAGACAGCAAAGCCTAAAAAAGTACTCAGGAAAAAATAGCGAAGGGGGTCATTAAACCTAAAAAAATCAGTTGAACCTACTGCGAGCGTCCAATGCACTGAACCTACAGGACTTTATCGGTC
>CAZMLD010000336.1:0-2670 GCA_964566975.1 uncultured Thiotrichaceae bacterium
AGCTGGCCTTAACCAGACCAGGAATGTCGCCGCGCATTGCAGCTTCACGTAATTTATTTCTACATAAACCAAACTTACGGTATACACCGTGAGGGCGACCAGTTATGCGGCAGCGATTACGGCCACGTGCTCGACTGGAATCTCTTGGCAGTGTTTGCAGTTGACGCTGCGCTTCCATTTTCTCATCAAAACTTGCATTTTGATCAATCAGTACAGCTTTAAAGGTTGCACGTTTATCAGCATATCTTGACACCAGTAGGGTGCGCTTATGCTCACGAGCAATCATTGATTTTTTTGCCATGTTATTTACTACCCTGCTTATTTAGGCCTTTAAAGGGAAATTTAAATTCTTTTAACAAGGCAAGTCCACTCTCGTTATCTTTTGCCGTTGTTGTAATACAGATATCCATGCCCCGTATTTTATCTATTTTTTCGTATTCGATTTCTGGAAAAATTATTTGTTCTTTGATGCCCATGTTGTAGTTACCACGACCATCAAATGACTTTGGGTTTAAGCCGCGAAAATCTCGAATACGTGGAACTGAAATACTGATCAAGCGATCAAGAAATTCGTACATTCTTTCACTACGTAAAGTTACTTTGCAACCAATAGGATATCCATCACGTACTTTAAACGAGGCGACTGATTTACGCGCCAAGGTAGTAACTGGTTTTTGACCAGCTATTTTTTGCATATCAGACAACGCATTTTCTAATACCTTTTTGTCGCCAATAGCTTCACCCAGGCCCATATTAATAGTTATTTTTGTAATACGAGGTACGTCCATGACGTTTTTGTAAGCACCGGTGGCCATTAAATTTTTAACCACTGTATCACGATAGAATTCTTGTAATCTTGACATTATTATTTACCTTAAACGTTTACTTTAAACGTCTACAACCTCGCCATTAGACTTAAAGTAACGTACTTTACGGCCATCTTCTAGTGTTTTAAAACCAACACGATCGCCTTTATTGGTCATGGAATTAAACAGCATGACATTTGAAATATTTAATGGCATAGCTTTATCGATAATACCACCTTCAACCCCACCCATAGGGTTCCCTTTGGTATGCTTTTTTGCCATATTGATGGCTTCGACAAGAATGCTTGTATCGGTGACATTTAGCACTGTACCTTGGCGCCCTTTATCTTTACCAGCTATAACGATGACCTGGTCACCTTTTCTAATACGCTTCATACTCTTCTACCTAATTGATATCTGGCAATTAATACCTGAAATGTGTTTGCCCGCTATATATAAACCGGCAAGTTATATCAAAGTACTTCTGGTGCAAGGGAAACAATTTTCATGAATTTCTCATTTCTTAATTCCCTCGTGACGGGACCAAATATACGTGTACCTATTGGCTGTAGATTAGCATTTAAGATAACAGCAGCATTTCCATCGAAGCGAATTGTTGACCCATCAGAACGACGAACACCTTTTTTTGTTCGTACCACTACGGCATTATAAACTTCACCTTTTTTTACTTTTCCGCGCGGTATTGCATCTTTGATACTAACCTTGATGACATCACCAACGTGTGCATAACGACGATGAGAACCGCCTAAAACTTTGATACACATCATACTGCGTGCACCGCTGTTGTCAGCAGAATTTAAAATTGTTTGCATTTGAATCATGGTTATCTTCCTGTCGCTTTAATCATTAATTCGATATTAAAGCCTGTGTAATTTGCTGCCAGTGTTAAATTTCAGGTGCTTTTTCAACGATCTTGACAAGTTTCCATGACTTTGTCTTCGACATAGGCCGACACTCTTCAATTAAGATAGTGTCACCTTTATTGCACTCGTTAGTTTCGTCGTGCAGTCGAATTTTGGTTGAACGTTTAATAAACTTGCCATAAATTGGGTGCTTTATACGACGTTCAAGCATTATTGTCGCAGACTTATCACCAGCACTGCTTGTTACCACACCCTGTAGTGTTCGTTTGCTTGATGTTGCAGCACTACTGTTATCAACACTGGTCATTATGAGTTACCTTTTTGTGATTTCGTGTCGCTTTGTACCGGCGTTGATTCTGCAGCACTCATTTCTGTTAGCACAGTTTTGATGCGTGCAATGTCATGTCGAACAATGCTAAAGCGATGAATTTTTGGTGTATTACCTGAACCCATTTGCATACGTAGATTAAACTGTTCACGACGTAGGTTAATCAGTTCAACGTTCAAATCTTTCTCAGACATGTTTCTATATTCTTGAGCAGAAGCCATTACATCACCGCGCGAATTACAAAAGTTGTTTTAATAGGCAATTTATTTGCCGCTAAACGAAAAGCTTCACGTGCCAGCTCTTCAGATACACCTTCCATTTCATATAAAACAGTACCTGGCTGAACTTTGGAACACCAGTAGTCTACATTGCCTTTGCCTTTGCCCATACGAACTTCAAGAGGCTTACTTGAAATAGGAACGTCAGGGAAGATCCGAATCCAGATTTTTCCATTACGTTTCACTTTACGTGTCATTGCACGTCGTGCTGCTTCAATTTGTCGTGCAGAAACACGACCACGTTCAGTGGCTTTTAAACCAAACTCACCAAAACTGACTTTATTGCCAGACTGTGCAAGGCCACGATTTTTGCCTTTGAACATTTTGCGAAATTTTGTACGCTTAGGTTGTAACACTTTATAATCCTCTAATTA
>CAZMLD010000337.1:0-2669 GCA_964566975.1 uncultured Thiotrichaceae bacterium
TTTATAGTGTGGCGAAAACAACCGCACGGCTGCGTGCTGGTTATTTGGGGAAAGTTATTGAGCTAGAGTCCACAGACGATATTACCGCCAGTGACATCGCGATTTTGCGCGAAACCCGTTTGATGTATGAAGAAGCGCAGAAAGGGTTTAGTGCCTTGCAACATGCGCTAAAACAAGGTTACTTTTCGTTGTCTGGGTAGTTATGGCATGATGGTAGTGCTGCTCAGTTAGACGAAACAACAGCCATTTTATTAGCTGTTCTGGCTTGTGGCTGTTGCGTTACCTACAAATGGCCGAACCTATTTGTTAAAAGTAAGGTTTATCAGAGCCTGATTCCTGTAGAATATGTCACCAGTTAAAAAATTACCCGTTGTGGAGTTCGCACCATGAGCATTACCAAAGAACAAGTTGAATCAGCCATAAAACAGTATATCGACCCCTATCTTGAAAAAGACCTGATTATCGCAGGCTCGATTAAAGATATTATTATTGACGGTGGCGATGTAAAGGTAAAGGTTGTTCTTGGTTACCCAGCATTTGGATTTGTTGACGAATTATCTGCTGAACTCAAACAAAAAATAGAAGCGGTTGATGGCGTTTCTTCTGCTGAAGTCGATGCCAGCTGGCAAATCGGCAGTCACAGTGTGCAGGGTGGTATGAACCCGCTGGATGGCATTAAGAATGTGATTGCTATTGCCTCGGGTAAAGGCGGTGTGGGTAAATCCACCACCGCAGTGAATATCGCACTGGCACTGCAAATAGAAGGTGCGCGTGTGGGCATTCTGGACGCTGATATTTACGGGCCAAGTATTCCGCGTATGTTAGGTATTGAAGGCAAACCAGAATCCTCTGATGGTAAATCACTAGAGCCGATGGGTGGTCATGGTCTACAGGCAATGTCGATGGGTTTTATGATCGACGAAGAAACCCCGATGATCTGGCGTGGACCAATGGTGACACAGGCGCTAGAACAGTTATTGCGTGATACCCGCTGGAAATCACTGGATTACCTGATTATCGACTTACCACCTGGTACGGGTGATATACAGTTAACACTGGCGCAAAAAGTACCCGTCAGTGGTGCGGTGATTGTGACCACACCACAGGATATTGCCTTGTTGGATGCCCGCAAAGGCCTGAAAATGTTTGAAAAAGTCGAAGTGCCTGTGTTGGGTGTGGTGGAAAACATGAGTATTCATATCTGCACCGAGTGTGGTCATGCTGAACATATTTTCGGTCAGGGTGGCGGTGAAAAAATGTGTGGTTTACATAATGTGGACTTTCTTGGTGCGCTACCACTGTCTATTGATATTCGTATCAATGCCGATGAAGGGCATCCATCCGTGGCCGATGACCCCGAAAGCAAGGCATCATTAATCTATCGTGATATTGCACGTCGCACAGCAGCCAAACTGTCACTGAAAGCGAAAGACTATTCTGCTAAATTCCCGAACATCGTGATTCAAAATAATTAAAGTACTCTGGCATGCATCAGACATATGGATGTGTCGATATGTTCTTAATGGTCAACGATGAACGGCCGATAGCGTTAAAAATAAAAAAGGTAAAATGATATTTTACCTTTTTTTTGCGACTGCTATTTTCGGACAAGCGCCTAGTGGTCAGTAGAGCGTTTTACCATTGAACACACTGATGAATAAAATGTGTCGATAGCGATAGATGTTTGGTTTTATCTGAACGATATTATAGCTGTTCTGTTGTCTATTCTTTGTACTTAAGACCCATGTCAAAGTGTGAATAGCATCTTCATGGTCGGGACGGATGAAACACTGCATTATCCGCATGCAGTGTTTCACACTAAAGATAAGTTATAGCAGATTAATTTTAGCGCCTACGGTGAAAATGGTTCGGTCATAGTGGTAGCGAGCATCGGTATTTTGATTGTTTCTGTAAGCAATGCTGCCAATGAGTGACACCTTTTTATTCAGTGTGTATTCTATACTGGTGACCAAGTTGGTATTGGTGGCAGATTTATGTGAGGTATCGGTAATTGCTGGGAATAAAGCGGGGTCACGCTCAAAATTCCAGGCGTTAGGGAAGTCGATATCTCTTACTATCGCGCTCGCTCTTAGTGTTATTTTGTCTGTTGGTCTGTATCGTACGGAAGCGAAAAACTCATTTTGCGTATAATCATTGTAGCCGACAAACTTGTCATCGCGCGTGGTTAATTCATAGCCATAACGGAAGCGCAGATCTCTATTGACACGTTGGATGATGGCAAAACCGATGCGATGGAAATGGTATTCAAGCTCGGGGTGGTGTGAGAATAATTGACCATGAATATTACGTGAATTTCTGTTGTCAAAATCCTGCACGGTGTAAGAATAATCAAACGCCAATCTGAATACACGATTAAAACGGTAGTTGTAGTCTACTGAAAAGCGAGTAAAGCTATGATCTTGTTCCGAGCGTGCTGTTGCCGCAGAATAGTCACGTTGCTCCATGCGTAGCGCAAGTTTGAGGCTCCAATCTAGCCTGCGCCAATATTCATATTCGATTTCTAGCCCAGTTGTTGAAAAGTTGTACAGGTCTGAAACATCTTCGACCTCAGTCCCGACCACTTTGTTTCTGCCGGTATCACGGTCATAATAATCGCGTTTTTGGTCACCCAGAATAAATCCAGTATAGATTGAACTTTTACGTTTTTT
>CAZMLD010000338.1:0-2668 GCA_964566975.1 uncultured Thiotrichaceae bacterium
CTGGGCAAAAATGTCGGTTTTGCAGTAGGTTTTCCATTCTCGGACAAGCTCCTAGCCATGAAAAAAGGTTTTCTCGTTGCCACGCCCCCGCGTGGGAACGCGTGCCGTATGTGGCGACATTACATCAACATTTCCACGCAGAGCATGGGAGCGAGAAATGCGCCTGCATGGGGGTGAATACCCGTTGTTTTTTTATCGGCATTTATTGTTTTGTTTTTGTACTGTCGTTACAATAGCTGCCCTTTCCTATTTGAACATTCAAAACGTAAAACTATAATGCCTAGCCAAAACAAAACAAAACAATTTTTAATGCCTGCTGGTTTGATCCTGTCGCTTATTGTGGTGCCAGTTATGGCTGAACAAAATGTAGCAGAGCAAGACCAGACAAAGCGACTTGATGCGGTCACTATTACTGGTGATGTAGAGGAACGATTACGCTCCCCTGGCTCGGTACACAAAATAGACGAGGCTACGCTAGAACAATGGCATTACACGGATATTAACCGTATCCTTGAGGACATACCTGGCGTTTATCTTCGCCATGAAGATGGTTATGGGCTGCGACCTAATATTGGTATGCGTGGTGCGGACAGCAGTCGCAGTAAGCGAATCACCTTAATGGAAGATGGTATTTTGTTTGCGCCAGCACCTTACGCAGCACCTGCGGCATACTATTTTCCGATGATGGCAAGGATGCAGGCAGTGGAAGTTTATAAAGGCTTATCATCCATAAAATATGGACCCAACTCCGTCGGTGGTGCGATTAATTTTGTTAGTCGTGATATACCAACGGGGCAAGGTGAGTTTAGCAACGGCGCACTCGATCTCGGTTTGGGCAGTTATGGCTTTGGTCAACTGCACGGTTTTTATGGTGATAGCAGTGAACGTTTTGGCTGGCTGCTTGAAGGCGTACACATGAGGGCGGATGGTTTCAAAGAGCTGGATGGCGGCGGCGATACCGGTTTTAAGAAAAATGACCTGATGATGAAATTGCGCTTTAATAGTGATTTGACCGCCGATGTCTACCACCAGTTTGATATTAAACTGGGTTATGCCGATGAAATATCGGACGAAACCTATCTGGGTCTAACCGATGCCGATTTTGATGCCAACCCGTTACGGCGTTACGTGATTAGTCAGTTTGACCTTATGGACTGGACGCACAAGCAAATCAGTGTCAGCCACTTTTTTGATCCTGGTACTGACTTTACGGTCAATACCACACTGTATCGACGTGATTTTACTCGTGTCTGGGATAAGATGAACGGCTTTAGTGGCAACGCCCCGCTTACTAGCGAGATATTGCTTGACCCTCATTTTCCTTTGCACGAAGTCTATTATGATCTGATGACGGGTGCGGCAAACTCCACAGGGCCAAACGAAAGAGTATTGCTGGAAGCGAAAGACCGTGATTTTGTTGCTCAGGGTATTCAGACCGAACTTAACTGGCTATTTTTTGTTGCGGGTTACCAGAATGATCTTCGAATTGGTATCCGTTATCATGAAGACGAAGTCTGGCGCGATCATACCGTGCGTGAATTTGATGTCGTGCAGGGTAGTATTGTTGATACTGACATTCCTCGGCGTACCACCACGAAAAACCACGTTACTGCACAGGCGCTGGCTATCTTTGTGTTCAATGAAATGACGATTGGTGATCTCACCCTCAGTGGTGGCTTGCGTAGCGAGATTATTCGCACTGAACACCTTAATTTGCTCAACAATGAAACGGTGGTGCTTGATGATACTATCCTGCTTCCTGGTATTGGCATAAATTATAAAATCACACCACATTTGCGCCTGCTGGCAGGTGTTCATCGCGGCTTTGTAACGGTGGTGCCTGGCAGTGATGCCGATGCGCTTCCAGAGAAAAGCACCAACTATGAGCTGGGTATGCGTTATACCGGGCCACAATTGCATGCCACCGTAATGGGTTTTTATAGTGATTACAGTAATTTGACGGGAACCTACGTTTGCTTTAGGTTGTTCGACGGAACATCTTAACCTTGGTTTTAACACCGGCGAAGTTGATATCTGGGGGCTGGAAGTAGAGATGAGTCGAACCCTGTCCAAGATATGGGGTAGCAGCCTTAATATGCCGTTGCGACTGGTATACACTTATACTGATAGTGAGTTTAAAAGTGCATTTTCTTCGCCACGGCCAGACCTGATTGATGTCAAAGCAGGGGATGCGTTGCCAAATTTGCCTGACCATTTGCTGAGCGTAAGTGTTGGCTTGACTGATCGTCTTTGGAAAGCCGCGTTATCCTTTAGCTATGTTGGCGAAATGCGTACCGTTGCCGGTATAGATAAGCCAATTAGAAGAAACCGGACGGATGCGCAAAAAGTGGTCGATTTTAGTTTCAATTATCAGCTCAATGTGCGCTCACAGGTTTATTTCACCATCGACAATATGTTTGATGATGTGGCTATAGTTGCTCGCCGACCTTTCGGTGCTCGGCCAGCAAAACCACGCACCTTATTGCTGGGTTATAAAATTGATTTTTAATACGGGACGTTGAAAAAGGCATGTAACGTCGGCGTGCTAAAAGGCGGCGTTTTTAATAATAATTTTTTTATCTGATTTTGTGTGCGACTTATACCTATTTTTTTGTAACTACTCAGCGTATTAATTTTTTATTATTATAGACTTTTGTTTTTTCGCGTC
>CAZMLD010000339.1:0-2650 GCA_964566975.1 uncultured Thiotrichaceae bacterium
GTTTCATTTGCCAGATCCATATGGTCAATGCCATCGCCGTTATCATAGACTTTAATGCCTGTGCTGCCAGTCAACTTTAATACCATGGCATGTCTATGCACGTATACATGCATGCCAAATCGATCATAAGGGCCAACGCCTGAGGGCTCTGTTGTATCGAGATCGTAGTTAATCGCCACGAAGGCATTGTTTCCTTCTGATAGTTGGCCAATGCCATTAAGTAAGTTGAAAAAGCTGCGGAAAAGCCCGGCGCTATGACCACCGCCGGCATAGGTGCTTATCAAGTGGTGTTGCGGATTAAATACTGCTGGATACTCAACGCCAGTTACTGCAAGCAATGAATGGTCCGATTTATTGTAAGCATAGATGGCATGGCTGCCTTCTTTGGTCAGGTAAACATGGCTATCATTTTTGGTTAAAGGGAAGAAATTGCCCGCACCATTGGTGATGTCGGTACAGTTTGATAAGGCGGTATCGCATGTTTGTAAACGTTTTTTATTGGCATCACCTACAGGATAGAAGCCTGTTTTATGTGGCGCAATAAAATTAACCAGAACACTTTCAGTCTTGCCATTTGCGTCTTTGTTTATGTTTAATAGTCTGCCTTGTGTTTGTGCGCTGTCTGACAGGCGTACGGTAACAGGCAGCGATAACATGTCTTCAGGTTTCTCATTACGCAGGGTATCCGCCAGCTCTGAATAAGCAGTGATTTGCACATAAGAGTTATTAATATCCACCTCGTTCAAGTGGATTGTTGTTCCAGAGCCTATAACATTTATTCCCATGTTTTTCAGGCTTTGGCTGAGTTTGTCGCCACTGAAAATGACTCTTTCATTGCCTGTATTATCTGCATCAAAAGCTTTTAAAATGTGATCAGTATTATGTTTGTACTGGAACGTTCCGCCGGTACCATCATCACCTGTTCGGGTAACAAAACTGGCGCCTGGGTCTTGAAACAGCCCGTATTCGCGGGATGAATAAACCGTCTTATCGCCTTCTTTCGTACCGCTCATAACAAAAACTTTATTACCTAGAATAACATCGGTTTTGATGACATTTTGAGCACCTGTTTTTGAATCAAAATGGACGATTTGCGAATTCGTGGTGTCAGGGTTGGTGATGCTATAAAACTGATGTTGAAAAGATTTGGCGCTTACCGCCGTCGCCTCATGGCCTTTTATGGCGATGTTCAAGTCAACACTCGCTTCACCATCGGATACCGTAATGACCGCAGCGTCAGAAACAGTGAAATCACTAATATTTAGCGTTAGTTTTCCGGTGTTTGGGTTTATGGTCGCGGTATGTGTGCTGGTCGCTGTTGTTATAGAAAAAGTCAGTGTGTCTTCATCAAAGTCTGATGCTGAAACCTGAAAGCTAACAGTTGAATCAGTAGAAGCAAAAGGCAGGGTTATGTTTGCGTCAGAGGCAACTGGGGCTGTGTTTTCAACTGTTATTGTAATGGTTGCTGACTTGGTGTTAGCTCCATCAGAAACTTGAACCTCAATGGTGAAACTGCCATTCTCAACTGCTGTATAAGTCAGTTTTCCATTTTCATCTATGCTGGCCGTTCCTTTTGATGGCTGGGTTTTGATGCTAAAAGTGAGTGCATCATTCTCGGTATCTGCAGCGGTGAGTTGCAAGCTTTTTGTATTGCCAGATTTTAATGTTAAGACGGCGTTTTCAAGGGATGGTGTGGCATTTGTTGTTGCTTGAGTCTCAGGTGAGTCTGAGCAGCCGCTAAGTATCGCTGCTATCGTCAGTGTGAGTAATGCTGATTTCAGCATAAAGGGCGTTTTTCTGTGCTTCATTTTTGCTCCAGTCTTCAATGGATTGAGTAAAAGGCGTTGTTTCTGTTAGCGCTGTGGAAAAAAAATTGTAAACTTCTGTAAATGATGTTGCAAATAATAATGAAAATGATAATCATTGTCAATTGGTAAGGGTGAAACTTATGCAGCGATTAATGTAACGGTGGCAGGGGCGGTTCTTTGCTGCTTGTGCGAGAAGCACTAAGAGTCGCAGTAAAACCACAAAGCCATAAAATAGCGATAACTGGCTCTGTCTATAAAATGACCCAGAAGATTGCAGGCTTAAGGTTGCAGGCTTATCGTTTTGTCACTGCACAGTGAATTAATTTAAAGTCCCCGATAGGGGATCCGTAAATCCCGCGCCTTTAGGCGGCTAGGGTTAAGTGGAAGCATAATTAATCTCGTTACTTGCCTGTTACGCTCCGTCATTCCTGCATGTTTCTAGCAGGAATCCATCATGTAGCTAGATTCCCACTAGGCTTGTCCTCGCACGTTTTGAGCGGGGAAACATGCGGGAATGACGTGACGAGTAATTAAGCATGGATGTTGCCGTAGATCGTACTTGGACGTATTTACAGCGACCTAGAAAAGCAGTGACCTGCATATTTTTCTCAAATTACGCTGAGTCGTTACATCGTTTTTTGAATAACGCACCCAAATTACATGACCCGCCAGCAGTTCTCAGGCATAATCAGGGTGTTTTTTCTATGAAAACTCAATGGAAGGCAGTTATAGATAAGGGCTCGCTGCTTGTTTTTACATCAGGGCACCTCTAAAAACCATCTTTTTGCTCGGTTTCAGCGTTGGATGACAACTGCGATCCTCATGTATTTCATATACACTGC
>CAZMLD010000340.1:0-2639 GCA_964566975.1 uncultured Thiotrichaceae bacterium
GCAGAGGCTGTTCATTTCTACTTAATGAGCGCCCTTATTATGCGAATTTAGGAACAACGATTTTTTAGCTCATTGCTAAAATTTAGTAGAGCTTGTAATAACGATGATGCTAGCAAACTGTTGCATACCACTTTAGTCATGGAATAATAAGGCTTCACTAAAACCCTGGTTTTCTAGAATTTTACGCAACTGTTTCAGTGCGTCCATTTGTATCTGGCGAACGCGCTCACGAGTTACGCCCAGTTCTTTGCCAACGTCTTCCAGAGTGGTGCGTTCATGGTTGTTTAAGCCAAAACGGCGCACCAGAACTTCACGTTGTTTCTGCTCAAGTTGGCCTAACCAGACACCAAGATTAGCCATAACATCTTCGTTTTGCAGCATTTCAGGCGGTGCCATGACTCGTTCATCCGCAACTATTTCCAGCAATGGGCGATCATTTTCTTTACCGGTAGGCACATCAACAGAAGTGACGCGATCACGTAAACCCAGCATTTTTTCAACGTTTGCGACTGGTTTATTCAACATCTTTGCAATATCGTCTGCAGTCGGCTCAGTATCCATGGTTTGCTCTAATTCACGAGCTGCACGGAGATATACATTTAACTCTTTAATAACATGGATGGGCAGGCGAATGGTGCGAGTCTGGTTCATCAAGGCGCGTTCTATGGTTTGGCGAATCCACCAAGTGGCATAAGTGGAAAAACGAAAACCTTTTTCAGGATCAAACTTTTCGACTGCACGAATTAAACCTAAATTACCTTCTTCAATAAGATCAAGTAATGCCAGACCGCGGTTCATGTAACGGCGAGCAATTTTGACCACCAGGCGAAGGTTACACTCGATCATTTTCTTGCGAGAATCCATGTCTCCTTTCAATGCTTTGCGCGAATAAAAGACTTCTTCCTCCGCGGTTAACAACGGTGACCCCTCTATCTCGCGCAAGTATAAGCGCGTGGCATCAAGCTCTTTACGGTTAATTCTCGCATCAGGGTCAGCCTTAGCCTTGCTATCACTGGCCTTTTTTCTGCCTGTTTCAGGTTTTTTTATCTTATTGACAGAAGCATAAACAGCATCGTCTAATTCAATGCTATCAGTCTCAATGCCATCATCAGATTGCATCATTAAGACACCCGCCTCAATCTCCTTTTTAGAATCCACAGTTGCTTCTATCATGCTAGTCATCCACCTAAAATGTGTTTTTAGTTATTTTTTTTACGCATTCAGTATGTAAGTTGAAATAAAAGTACTCTTTAATTTCCATGCACTTACATAATCCTTCTAACGTAGCCCTAACGTTATAAAACTTTATATCATTTTTTCTGTTTAACAGGCAAGCATAAATTTAAAATACTGATATTTAATTTATGCTGGCGACTTCAACCACAAAATGTTGTGTTTTTTTATTTTTTAACCACAAGTATTTAAATAGCATTGGTCCCGATCTGTAACCTATGTGTCGACAGTAAGCGACAGGAACTTAAGTATACAGAGTTAAATAGGATAAATATTTATAAAATGGGATTTTATTACCAAATAAATATTAATTTGGCGATAATTAGTCAAGATTTGTATAACTGCCAGATAGGCTTTTAGGACTTCACTGCTTTTTTATTGCCATCAGGGTAAGTATTTGAGTGGATCAACCGGTTTGCCATTTTTTCTTATTTCAAAGTGCAGACGCGGGCTTAATCTATCCTTGCGCCCCATTTTTGCAATTTTTTGACCGGATTTTACTCGATCGCCTTCCTGCACCAACAGTTTCGAATTATAAGCATAAGCACTTAAAAATGTTTTATTGTGTTTGATAATAATAAGGTTGCCATAGCTAATTAATCCATCACCGCTATAAACTACCTTGCCATCGGCTGCGGCAACGATAGGCTCTCCCATCTTGCCAGCTATAGAGATGCCCTTTGCATCATTGCGTTGTCGGTTAAAGTTTTTTATTACTTTACCTTTTGCTGGTCGCTGCCAGCGTACGACACCAGGCCAGTCTGCCTGTGACAAAGCAGACGCTGGTGTTGTAACGGTGCTGGCTGTTTTCGCCTTTTTTGCTGCTGAGTTTGTAACAAGCTTTACCGGGGCATTTAGCTGTCTCAGAAAAACAGTTTGCCCAAGCAGGATGGTATAGGGCGGTTTAAGCTGATTGAGTTTCGCCAGGCGTTCGATACTTACGCCAGAGCGTTTGGATATGCTGTACAGGCTATCTCCCTTGCGGGCTTTTACCCATTTTTTCTCTGACAAAGAGGTAACTGACGGCTGACTGACTCTGCCCCGATCAGCTGTTGATTCATTACTGGTATCCTGTGATGCCCTAGAAAGACTGCTGGTTCTAAAACCTGTCGGCTTGCGGGTATGCAGTCGTTGCCCGGGTTTAATAAGACTGGCTGCACCAAGTTCATTCCATGCAGCAAGTTCATCGACATCAAGTTCATAGCGCCAGGCAATAGCATAAAGAGTATCGCCTGATTTAACAGTATAGTCATCAGGATTCCATTTTTTACCGTTACTCGAACATGCCGTTAGCGTAACCAACAAAAGCGTTGTCAGTATCAGGGTGAGTGAAGAGAAGCAATATCGTTGATCAGTCATTGCTGCTGATGCTGATAATGAGCCTGACAATCGTTATACGTCACCAT
>CAZMLD010000341.1:0-2631 GCA_964566975.1 uncultured Thiotrichaceae bacterium
ATAGATGGCGAGTATGGTTTTTTTAGTCCTATTGATGTCGTGCTTGCTGACCTGACGACAAACAATGAGCCTAATTGCTCGACATGCCATTGATTTTGGGAGCTAGTGATGAAACCACATTTATTATTTATATTGCTTGTTGTAGTGATTTTTTCAACTTTTTTATCAGGTTGCTCCGAGGAGTCGCTGGCAACAAATGACACAGGCAATAGCGATCAGGACAATGAGATACCGCTGGTAATAAACGAACCCGTCAATGTCGAGTGGGGTGAAATAGCTAAACGAGGTGTTGCTGATAATACGCGTAAACAGTTCCTGATATTTGAACATCAGCAGGGTTTGGATAACATGTATTTAGATACGTCTAGGTCTGCGCCGCAAGTAGACTTTGGCGAATATCAGGTAGTTATGCTGGGTATAGGTGAGCACGGTCATGAGGTTAGCTTGTCGATAAGCTCAGTCGAAGAGTTTGAGCGTTATACGCTAGTCCATATAAATTCCAATCGCCCTGGTGACCATTGTGTGGTACCTCTTTATTCAGTTTCCGCAATAGCAACTTTCTACAGAATAAAAACCAGAAAAGAAATCATCATCAGCGAAAGCTTGAATTTAGCGCATTGTGAGCCACAGCCACATCACTTAAATTAGGGCGTTACCTCCTAGGAGCTTGTCCGAGAATAGAGAACCTACTGCGGAAACTCCATTTCTGCCCTTTTTTCCCCAGATTTTCGTTAAATAGCGCAACTATTATCCTCAAATCAGTGAAAAAAATGGCTAAAAATGGAATTCCCTCGCTACGGCTTCTATTCTCGGACAAGCTCCTAGCCGTATTATGTATGAATACAGCAATGCAGCAAGAATAGCTAGGTTACGTTTTGCCGATGACAGAGGTGGGTAATAATTCTGGGGTCGCAATACTTAGCTATGATAGGTAGCAGGCAGTGTTTGACTTTTGAGTTATATTGCAATCACAATTATACCAATCGATCACGGCTTGAAAAAGCGGCAGCTAAGAGAAAAACTACCAGCCTCTAGGTCGTCTGCGTGAGGTATGAAATATGCGTAGGATTTCAATGCGTTGCAGGCGAGGACGTACTCTATATGGTATAATATAGCGTGTTTTGGGAATAATAAGTTCGTGAGTGTTTGGTAATCGACCAGTATGCCCTAGCGCAGGGTTGTTGCTTAACAATGAGACGGTCTGTCGAATACGTTGCACTACTAGTTTGGCAGCTTGCGGGTCGTCTTTGGCGATATATTCAGCTTCATCATTGAGGTTTTGTAACGCCTTACGCAACCATTTAATCTGCATTATCCCGCCACCTGTTAAACACGGCCTCTACTTCCTGGTCGCTGGCTAAGTCCTCGGCGTCTGCTTCTTTAATGGCGCTTTTAAGTTGTTGAATTTGCCATTCGTTTAGTTCGATAAACTCCCGCAGTGCCTCGCAGGCTAGAAAAGATTTGCTGCGATGAGTGGCTGAGGCTAGTTTATCCAGCCTGGATTTAAGATCGGATTCCATGCGGATGGTCATAGTGGTAGATTGAGACATGAGATACCTCGTGTGTTCGTATGTACACAATTTAGCACAATAGTGGTGGGGTTGAAACAATAAGCCTTGTTCAATCAGGGCTAATTTGTTCTTGATATGCTCCTCATAGTTGCCTTTGCCAGTTAATAAATGCGTCTGAAGGCGTATAAAGTGCCTAATTTACCTAGTATTTGCTTTGACCTAGAGCTTCAAGATAATATTTTTCATTTGTCTTGTTTATCAGCTTGCAATTTACTCTGTAAGTCCGTAATATTCGCATCTTGTTGTTGCGGGGTGGAGCAGTCTGGCAGCTCGTCGGGCTCATAACCCGAAGGTCGTAGGTTCAAATCCTGCCCCCGCTACCAAAATTAGTTTTTCCTAGTAGAATATCTATTTGTTGATGGATCTGGTCGATGGACACGGGTCGATGAGCTTAATGATTAGCTAGGAATTTTGGAAAAGGCTCCGTTTACGGGGCCTTTTTATTACCGTCAGTAAATTACCTCAGCACTTTATTGTATTATGCTGAATTCGTATATCAAGTGTTGTCATTAGTAAGAGAGTAATGAGAAAAGAACAGACACATTTGTGGGCATTATTTGAACCGGTGGTGAATGGTATGGGCTTCGATTTGATAGAAATCGAACATTTCCCTAATCCAAAACACGGCGTATTGCGCCTGTTTATTGATCGGCCATTTAATGCTGAGGATGCTGAAGCTGAAAGCACGGGTGTGGTGATTGAAGATTGTTCGGCAGTCAGTCGGCAAATTAGTGCGCTAATTGATGTTGAAGACCCGATACGTGGGCAGTTTAATCTGGAAGTGTCGTCGCCGGGTTTAGACCGCCCGTTGAGACGATTACAGGATTTTCAGCGCTTTACTGGCTCGTTGATAAAAGTAAAAATGGTAATGCCGCTGGAAGGTCAAAGAAATTTTAAGGGGCGACTGCTGGAAGCAAACGAGGATAGCGTTATTATTGAGACGGATGAAGAAGAGCTTAGTTTGCCAATGCGTAGCATTGAAAAGGCGCGTATTATCCCAGAATATTAACCTAGGAGCTTGTCCGAGAATGGAAAAACCTACTGCAAAACCGATATTTTT
>CAZMLD010000342.1:0-2576 GCA_964566975.1 uncultured Thiotrichaceae bacterium
ATAGTGCCTTTAGGAGAAATGACCGGATTTTAGCCGTAACCTAAAACCACCGGCTTTGAGCCGATGGAGTATTCATAAAAGTTTTTGCTGAAAATAGTATGGCTGAGTTCGCTATGGGATAACTCGGTGACAAGAGAGAAAAACGGTGATGCAGTAAAACCGTTATTAATTTATGATGAGATATTAATTATGAGAGTTTGGGCAATAGCCAATCAAAAAGGCGGTGTCGGGAAAACCACCACCGCGGTTAACATAGCGGGTATTCTCGCTGAAAAAGGCAACAGAGTTCTGCTTATAGACCTTGATCCACATGGATCGTTAACCAGTTATCTTGGTGTCGATCCAGAAACTGTGGAACACAGTGTGTATGATTTATTTCAGCAAATTGCGGCTGCAGAGCAGCCCCAGATAACTAGAGTGATTCAGCAAACGCAGTTTAATCATTTATATTTAATGCCTTCTTCGACTGCCGTCGCCACCCTAGAAAAACAATTAGGCACAAAAAATGGCATGGGTTTGGTTTTGAAACAGGTATTGAGTCATGTCACTGAACGATTTGACAACGTTATTATAGATTGCCCGCCTATGCTTGGCTTGTTAATGATTAATGCGCTAGCAGTATGCAAACGCGTCATCATACCCGTACAAACAGAACACCTTGCCATAAAAGGGATGGAAAGAATGTTACGCTCCATGAAAATGATTCAACGCTCTTTAAATACTGATCTTGCCTATACTATTTTACCGACGATGTACGATCAAAGAACGCTGGCAAGTAAGAGCAGTCTGCAAACCTTACAAAGCAGCTATAAAAGCCAAATGACAAAAACAATTATTCCTGTTGATACGCGTTTGCGTGATGCAAGTCATCTTGGTAAACCACTTAACTATATGAATGGCAATTCACATGGACTGATAGCCTATAGAAAATTTGTTGATACATTAATCGGTGTAAAAAATACAATAAATCGGGATGTGGCTTAAATGACAATTCATACACAACAGCAACAGGTAGAAAATAGTTATATTGATAGCCTGCTACACCTTACTTCACCGCCGGTCATTAACGGTGATCCAGTTACAAATGAAAAAACCACATCAGCAGTACATAACAGTGAAATTGTAGACGATAATTTATATCAAATTGTATCAGTAGATGGTTTAAAGCTCGCTATTTCTTTGTCAGAAATAACAATGGTGGTGGATGACAATAACAGTAGCAATAGCAATGTCTTCATTCATAATAATGAACCGTTGGCTGTTGTTAGTCTTTCTGCCTTGATAAGCAATAACACGGTTTTAAGTGAAGGCGATAAGCAAAAGCAACTTATACTGGTACAACACAGGAAGCTTGCCATCGAATGCCAGAAAATACATGGCATAGAAACCATTGAAAAAAACCTTGTCTGCTGGCGAAATGAAAATAGTCAACGAAAGTGGCTTGCGGGCACGGTTAAACAACTTGGTGTTGCTATTATTGACTTAACAATGTTGCAGCAATTGTCTCTAGGAGCTAGTCCGAGAAAAGTGGGAGAGTAAAATGAATTATGATAACGATTATGATGAAACAGAAAATGACACTAATCATGAACCAAAGATCCGTTTAATTACATTTACACTGGAAAGAGAAACATACGGTCTTGAAGTCAGCCAGGTACGTGAGATATTACGCATCAATCAGACCTTTCCCGTACCTGGTGCGCCTAGCTATGTTCTTGGTATAACCAATATCCGTGGTAATGTCATCACAATTTTAGATGCTCGCTTACGTTTCGGTCTTCAAACGGTAGAGCATACTGCTTGCTCACGAATGATTGTCGTGGAATCAGAAAACGATACCGTTGCAATTGTGGTTGACAGTGTTTCAGATGTTATTGATGTGCCAAAATCAAGCATTAATATAAACATGAAAGTTAATTTAAATGGTGATTCGCGTTTTATTAGCGGCGTGGTTACGCACGATAACGGCTTAATAATCATTCTTAACGTTGAAAAGTTCATTACCGATGAGCAGTTTGACATGGCAGCAGGATTCTAATAGAAATTTAACTAAAAAGATAAGATGCCCGGTTACTTTGAGATACAGTGGCCTAATAATTTAAGCCGTTAATGCTAATAGTTGGTTTTATCTGACAGTCTCTTAAATCGTTTTTAGGGTGGCTGTTAGTTTGAGTTTTTCTCGAAGATTGATAGCTATACTGATTGCCTGCCCAGTAAAATTTACACTCTAAAAATTTCTAGCACTATTCACGAACCACGCGTTTTACCTTGATCGGTTCAGTCATGCTTTATAGTATGACGCCTTCACATTCTGACTTTTATATGGCTTTCTGTCATAGAAATAGCGATACCCAATGATAAGCCCATGGTTTTAAAGTCCCCGATAGGGGATCCGTAAATCCCACGCCTTTAGGCGACTGGGGTTAAGTGGAAGCATAATTAATCTCGTTACTTGCCTGTTACGCTCCGTCATTCCTGCATGTTTCTAGCAGGAATCCATCATGTAGCTAGATTCCCGCTAGAAATATGCGGGAATGACGTGACGAGTAATGATGAATCTAGTGCGCTATAGTGCC
>CAZMLD010000343.1:0-2565 GCA_964566975.1 uncultured Thiotrichaceae bacterium
GCAATACCGATAGATAAAAAGGTGGGGTCTCATTCATGATGTGTTGTTATACTCTACGAAGATTGACCATATTGGTTTTTTGTTCTTCAGTCAATAATTTAAATGGCACATCAGATTTTTATTCATCTTTTCACTGATTTGAGGAGAGCAGTAGTGCATGAATGCACCGTTATGCCCATGGTGGTCGTATTTCGCAAAGAGCCAGAAAGGCGGTGCGATTTATCAACCAAAGGATGGAATAGTTGCGCTATTTAACAAAAATCAGGGAAAAAATGGGGTTTCCGCAGTAGCTTATCTGTTCTCGGACAAGCTCCTAGGGGACGCTCTCAATTATATTATTGCTGCTGTTGAAGCTGAAAAATCGATTATGCACAGAAAAAGCATTCAAAACTGTCACTTATCAAGTCTGCTCAAAATAAAGCTTATATTGACTTACTTTTTCATCACCTTCTGCATGACTACACTGTATGCGTCCACTGTATTTGCCGATCAAAAGCCCGATGCACCAGAGCACATTCAAGGTATCACTACTGTTTCTGCCGAACAAACGATTGAACTCATCCTTTCCAAGCCTGATCTAGTCATCATCGATTCGCGAAAAAAAATCGAATTTCGCAAAGGACATATTGAAGGTGCGATCAACATCTTAAATACGCAGTTGCAGCGAGAAGACCTTGAGCGAGTACTAACGAGCAAGTCCAGCGCGGTGCTTTTCTACTGCGACGGGATACGTTGCCGTAGAAGCACCGACTCCATTAAGCAAGCAAAAACATGGGGTTACACTAAAATATTCTGGTTTCGAGGCGGTTGGAAAGAATGGACGACAAAACGTCTGCCTGTCATTACTAATTAGTATTGGATTCGAGTCTTAATTTAGCCACTAAGCACACAATCCATTTTAGACATACCCTATAATAAAGCAATGCAGATTGAGTCACTTTCAATTAAGTCTTCCACCATTACCATCTTCGGCATGATGGCTTTTATCGCTATCATTCTCTCCTTGCTTGCCGGCAGTTACTTTAAACAAAGCGCCATCAACGCACAGGCTAATAGCCTGTCGCGAGTCATTGAAGTCGCCTCTCAGGAAATATTGAGCAATATTAGCCATCATGCTTTTGAGCTAGGCACAAAGTTAGGCCACAGCAAACAGCTAATCTCACTGGTTAATTCGATGGACAGGGTAAATAATACTGCCGAAACTCAGGAGCAACTGGTTAAATTACTGGACGACCCTTTTATTAATGGTTTTGTTGGCTTTTCCAATATTGACCTAGAGGCTATCAAAGTCTACAACCTGAACTTTGAACTTATCGCTCAAAACAGCACTGGTTCTGGAATTCTAGGCAGTCAACCTGTTGATTATATACTGGAAAAAATCAATAAAAGAAAAGGTGTCGAGCGCTTAAAAGCTATTGATGCACTGTGGCTGTCGGATCAGAGCCCCTTGTTTTCCACTCTCGTACCACTTGGCGGCTTGCAACCAGTGGGTTATCTGGAAATTATCGTAAATCCTGCATTCAGTCTGCCAAGTATCGGTAAAATTACTAACACGCCTGTTCGCATTTATTCCATCTCTGGCGAACTCATCAATGCCAGTATTAAGGGCATCTCAAACAAACACCTGCCTGTCGCTTTTACCTTAAAAACAGCCAGTGGCAGCCCTGCATTTAGAGTTGTTGGTTATGAAAACATCGATGCGTTAAACAAAGAAATGGAGAAAACACTGGTAATCACTGTCGGTGGCTTCCTGATATTTTCACTCAGCACCTTACTGTTTGCTCTATGGCTATTTAACCGGTTCTTGTTTTTGCCTGTTAATCACATGCTTGCTAACATGGAAAAGATAACACATGGAGAACTCGATTTAACTATTAGTAACAAAGGCCTGAGAGAATTTCATATCTTCGCCAATGCGTTTAACGCCATGACAGAGCAGGTAAGAATGCGAAGCAATGATCTACAACGCTTACTTGATCTGGATGACAACGCACTAATGTGCTTCGATCATGATAGTGATGCGGTGTACTTTAACGAAGCTGCCGGCCGTTTACTGGGCTATGCAAATAATGAAATTACTGACCTTGATATAGCCGATTTGTTTGCTGAAAACATAAGTATACTGGTGGCGAATGCGACTAATTCAAACAGGTTACAACCAGGAAATCTGCACACTCAACTTAGCTGCAAACATAAAGGCGGGCACATTTTCCAAAGTGCTGCAATCATCAAAACGGTCGATGTAATGGGCCGCAGCGGCTTTGCTATTGCGCTAAATTCTACCTTTATTGATAACATTACGACTACCTCACAGCATGATCTGCGATTACATGCTGTTGAGCAAACACTAAGTAACCTACTAACTTTTGCCAAAGACAATACTGCACTGGGTCAAGATCATAAAACACTGGCATCTGTTACAGATACCGCATCGGCTTCCCAAAAAGCGATAGTGCGAGAACATGTGGTTAAAATCATGAACCTGGCCTTAACCTGTTGGGAGCACGACTCGGGCAAAACAAAGCTAAAACTGGCCGAAGAAAGTAAAATCTGGCCGGTATACAT
>CAZMLD010000344.1:0-2555 GCA_964566975.1 uncultured Thiotrichaceae bacterium
CGAACATTTGAGGCGAATAGCACCGCTATTTAACGAAAATGTTCGGAAAAATGGGAAAAAATATCGGTTTTGCAGTAGGTTTTTCCATTCTCGGACAAGCTCCTAGCTCACAGGTTAATATCCAGTAGTTCACCAAACGGTGGTAGTACACCGCCTTCACCAATCCGTGCCCACAACACTGGATAATCAGGTTCTGGCGGGAATTTGTCACACTCCATGTCAGACAAATAAATTAAGCAGGCAGGGTCAATGCCTTCATCTTCTACCCAGTCAAAAGCGGGTCGAAAATCGGTTCCACCACCCCCCTTTGCGGTAATTTCCAGCGGCAGTTCTTCACGTGTAATACTGTGCCAGTCAACGACTTTTACATCACAATACAGCAGCTTAACGCACACTGAATTCACTTCGAGAATGGCAGAAAGCTCCACCGCTAAAAAATCAAAATCACGTTGTGAAATAGAACCAGAGGTGTCGGCAACAATGACCATTTCTCTTAGCTGTTTACTTTGCATTGAGGGCAAATACAGGCCCTCATGAAGATAACGCCGATTTGGTGGTGTCCACGAATAATCGTTAGCAGCTGATTGCTCGATAAAACGCAATAAAATATCCTGCCAGTCCAGTTTAGGTTCAAGTATTTGCTCGACCAGACGCTCGACACCCGCAGGCAGTTGGCCGATGCTCCTTGCCTGGTTTGATGCCTGAGCCAGTGCCATTTGCCAATCATTTTCATCACTGGGCTGTGACTCATCACCAGCCTGTTGCTGATTTTGTGCATCACGAACTTCACCCGCTTTACCTGGGTCACCACCAGAAGGGGCTTCATCAACGTTTTTCTGTTCCAGATCTTGTTGATTATCGGTATTTTCTTCACTGGACATGGTGACTTCATCGGAGTCCGATTCATCATTCTGCTCACCAGAACCGCTACCCATGCCCGTGCCCTGCGCCCCCGACATTTGTGTATCCGCATCGTTTCGCTGAAACCGATTTTGGTGTTTCTTTAACTCGATATAAATTTCATCGGCATTTTTATGACGGTATCTTTTATGGTATAAAAAGCCACGCGGCAAGGTGATGCCTGCATCCATTAGAATCCAGTTAATGGCGTAATCGCAGGCGCGATTCCACAGTAAAGCATCTCGGCCATTGCGTCGTAAATGATGCCCGCAAACGGGGTGCATGACGATATGCGCGCACAGCCCAGTTAATTCATCCAGTGGTAGTTCAGCGATATAATCGGGGTTGTATGCCATCACCTCGCCATCTGTCCACGCTGTTTCACAGCCAGTATCGACAATCAGTTGCAGACGCAGAGCCAAGGAGGCAAAAAAAGGATGATTAAGCACCAGCGCTGTTCTCGCCTGGGTGATTTTTTTCTCAGCGTCAGCATGACTGACTTCGTTATACATAATCATCTGAGGAAACAACTGCGCGTATTTTTACACCAGAACATCTGCATTATTCTCTGCCCAGGAAGCAAAAGCGGAAGATTGCACCAAGGTGTTATCGTTGCATACCGAGTTACGAACCAGTAGCACATTAAACTCGCTGGGCAGGCGATCGGCATAGGTAATAATCGGCTCTATGGTATCTTCACTGGCATTCTGCGCCAGCATTTCACATACCGCGAACAGTGTCGCGGGGTCACGTGGGATAACCGCACTGTTTGGCTGCGCCAGCAATGCCTGAGTTTCAGGCAATTCATTCCAGATTTTCAAGTAACCTTGCAGCTCCATTGCCGCAGCCTCACCGACGGCGCCAGCAATTAAGTTGTGTTGCAGCTTTTCAGCTTGCCCAGCACCTAAAATACGACCAACAAATTCCCATGAACGAGGCGTTGGAAACGCTTTCTGATTTCGTTTAGGGTCAAAATCGTGTAATAAAGTGGGGCGAAACCGAATAAATGAGGTGAGTTCAGGGGGTACGTTATTTGCCGTTGCCCACAACAACCAGTCATCGACATCAACTTCAAAATCAAAGTGAATAAAGCGATTTGCCAGTGCGGAAGGCATACGGTAAGTCACCGCACGGTCGTTTTCTCGGTTGCCCGCAGCCACCACTGCCCAGCCATCGGGTAACTCGTAGTCGCCCAATTTTCGATCTAATATCAATTGATAACAGGCTGCCTGCACCAGCGGTGGCGCCGCATTTAACTCATCGAGAAACAAAATACCACTGCCTTGCTGCGGCAGAAAGGCCGGCACACACCAGTCGGCCTGTTTGTGCTCATTGATATGCGGCAAACCACGCAAGTCGACTGGATCTAACAACACCGCCCGCACATCATTCACTTCCATATTCATTTGTGCCGCGACTTGCATCACCACCTGGCTTTTACCAATGCCTGGCGCACCCCAAAGAAAAACTGGCTGCCGTAAGTTAATTAACGACTCCAGCCCCTCTGCTATTTCACTTGCTTTCATTTTGCACTTAAACCTTTTTTAAAGCACAAAGCTTAATGAGAATCATTTATATTTGCAAGTGTTTATATTACCCTGTTAGCTATATAAAAACGCCTTGACGTTACAACGTTATAGCGCTATTCTTCGTAT
>CAZMLD010000345.1:0-2554 GCA_964566975.1 uncultured Thiotrichaceae bacterium
TAAGCGCTTTAATAACATCCAGTATCTGCTGGAATTCATTAACAATTTTATCTTGCTCAAGCCCAGTTAAACGGTGTAATTTTAAGTCTAAAATGGCCTGCGCCTGCACTTCTGAAAGGTGATAACCATCGTCTTTTAGGCCAAACTCAGGGCCTAAATCTTCCGGCCGTGAAGCGGTCGGATTGGCATCAGCCCCTGCTGTTGACATGGCACGAGCCACCATATCTACCACCATACCGGCTGGCCATATTTTTTGTACCAAGCTGGCTTTTGCCTGTGCTGGGGTGGCTGATTTTTTAATCATTTCGATGATTGCATCGATATTAGCCAGTGCTAACGCCAGCCCTTCTAACACATGGGCGCGAGCGCGTGCCTTACGCAATTCAAAAATGGTACGACGTGTGACCACTTCACGACGATGACGTAAAAAGGCATCCAGAATTTGTTTTAGATTCAGTAACTGTGGTTGACCATCAACCAGCGCCACCATATTGATACCAAACGAGCTTTGCATGGCGGTCTGAGAAAACAGATTGTTAAGCAAAACCTCACCGGACTCACCGCGTTTCACCTCAACCACTATACGCATGCCATCTTTATCAGATTCATCACGTAATGCGGAGATACCTTCAATGCGTTTTTCTTTTACCAGCTCAGCGATGCGCTCGATTAAACGCGCTTTATTAACCTGATATGGAAGCTCGGAAACAAGAATAGTCTGCTTGCCCTTATCATTTTCAACAATTTTTGCACGAGCACGCATAACCATGCGCCCACGACCTGTTTTGTATGCTTGGCGAATACCTTTAACACCATTAATAAATGCTGCTGTGGGCAAATCTGGCGCGGGAATGTGCTGCATTAACTCGTCAATGGATAAATCGGGCTCATTAAGCATCGCCAGACAGGCACTGATAACTTCGCCCAGATTATGTGGCGGCATGTTGGTTGCCATACCGACGGCAATACCGGTAGAACCATTCACCAGCATGTTGGGCACACGCGTAGGCATGACCACTGGCTCAGATTCAGAGCCATCGTAGTTCTCGACAAAGTTGACGGTTTCTTTGTCTAAATCAGCCAGCAGTTCATGGGCAATTTTAGACATACGCACTTCGGTATAACGCATGGCGGCGGGTGCATCACCATCGACTGAGCCAAAGTTTCCCTGACCATCAACCAGCATATATCGCAAGGAAAACGGCTGCGCCATCCGCACGATGGTATCGTATACCGCAGTATCACCATGCGGGTGGTATTTACCAATCACATCACCCACGACGCGGGCAGATTTTTTGTAAGGTTTGTTGAAGTCATTGCCCAGTACGCTCATGGCATAAAGCACACGACGATGCACGGGTTTAAGACCATCTCGAACGTCGGGTAAGGCACGACCGACAATGACGCTCATGGCGTAATCCAAATAGGATTGACGCATTTCGTCTTCGAGGTTTACTGGGGATATTTCTTTCGCAAATTCAGACATGTAGGTGTGTGTTAAAACTTCCGTCTAGGTTTCATGCGGGGTGGTTTAGTCGTGCGCTATACCGTCCCCTGCAAGCAAAAATCGCGCATTTGCATTTCATTTATATGCGGGCAACTCTAAAAAACCAAAATTTTCGTTCGGGTTCAAGGCGGATGAATTTTTAGAACCGCAGTGCATAAGACACTTGCTACTGCACCGCCTTGGATCACAGTTGTCATCCAACTGTCGAAATCGAATAAAAAGATGGTTTTTTAGAGGTGCCAATGCGCCTTATAAAACACCTAATGTTAACACATACCCGCTGCTGACGGGCGGACTATTCAACGTTATGATAAACATTCTGCACATCGTCGAGATCATTTAACATATCTAAAAACTTCTCAAACATCTCGACATTATCATCGCCAATAGCGGCACTACTTTTTGGCAAAAACTGTATTTCATCAACCACAAAATCAATCTCGCCAAAAGCTTCTGCCAATGCCTGTCTGGCTTTAAAATATTCATTATTCGGTGCAAATACAGTAATCTTGCTGCCATCGTTTTCAATATCGCTGACATCAACATCAGCCATCAGCAACGCGTCCAGCACCGCCTCTTCATCACCGTTTTTAAACGCCAGAATACAGCTATGGTCAAACATATGACTCACCGTCCCTTCCGTGCCTATTTTACTTTTTGTTTTGGTAAAACACTGGCGTACATCACCAAAAGTACGATTCGGGTTATCGGTAAGGCAATCGATGATAACCATGCAGCCACCAGGCCCATAACCTTCATAACGAGCAACAGAGAAGTCTTCACCACCGCCACCTTCGGCTTTTTTAATGGCTTTTTCGATAACATGGCTGGGCACCTGGTCTTTTTTAGCTCGTTCAATCAAAGCACGTAAAGCCAGATTTCCCTCGGGATCAATGCCACCGTCTTTGGCACACATATATATCACTCGACCATATTTACTGTAAACCCTGGCTTTGGCGTCAGACGTTTTCGCCATCGACTCTTTACGGTTTTGATAGGCTCTGCCCATTGCTGAGTACTCCTTCGTTTCTTATTTTATGGATTGGG
>CAZMLD010000346.1:0-2551 GCA_964566975.1 uncultured Thiotrichaceae bacterium
CAACGCGGCGCTCGTAATTTTAAATTTATTGACCGCACCTTTAACTTAAAAGTCAGTAGTAGCATAGCGATACTTGAATTTTTTCTGCAACGCATGAGCGATGATCTGTATCTGCACTTTGAGGTAGTGCCAGATAATCTACCGGACAAACTAAAAGCCGTGATTAAGAAATTTCCAGAACATGCCTTGCAGTTTGAAATTGGTGTGCAGACCTTTGACGAAAAAATTCAGACGCTTATTAGCCGTAAACAGAATAATGCTAAAACCGGTGAAAACTTGCGCTGGTTGCGAGAAAGTACTAATGCCTATATTCATGCCGATTTAATATTTGGCCTGCCGTCCGATACACTCGTTAACTTTGCTAGAAGTTTTGATCAACTGGTGAGTTTGCATCCACATGAAATACAGCTAGGCATTCTCAAGCGCTTGCGAGGTGTGCCGTTAAATCGCCATAATGAAAAATACCAGTTACGTTATAACCCCGAGCCACCCTATAATATCTTACGCACGCGCGATATCGACTTCGGGACTATGCAACGGGTTAACCGCTTTGCTCGTTACTGGGATATGATTGCGAATTCAGGGCGTTTTAAAAACACGCTGCCAATAGTTTTAAACGATTCACCATTTGATTATTTCATGCAACTCAGTGATGACCTTTATCAAGCAGCGGGCAGTACCTGGAAGATATCGTTACAACGTTTATTTGTATTGATATTTGAAAGTGTAAAAAACAGAAGCGACATAGAAGAAAGTGTCTTATTTGAGACCATGAATGCAGATTACCAGCGTAGCGCAGAAAAAATATCATTCGAACGATTGCTTAACAAAAAAAATAAAGTCGCACGCATCGGCGTGGCAAACAAGCGACAACAAAAAATGTTGAAATAAGTATTTAGAGACACCGTTTTTTGGCTTAGTCTTAAAAGGGCAGTTGTAAGTGTATTAAACCTAGAAAAATCAGTTGGATCGCGAAAGTCCACGCAAGCTATTGACGCACCTGGCAAACCAGAAAAAGCGCTCATCACCAGTAAGGTGACTACGCGTTTTTCTGATTCACCATGCACGCCAATACCTTACGCGTCTTTTTCGCGCCCAACCGATTTTTCTAGGTTAATAGGTTGTGCTATTAGTGTGTGGCTGTTTGTTTAAGGTTAAACTAGGCTATGCTGTTTTAAAGCCTCAAGATCGTGGACAGTTACGCGGTTACCATCGAGAGTTAGAGTGCCTTCGGTCTTCAAATTTTTAATGATGCGAGAGAAGGTTTCCGGTTTGATGGATAGCCTTGCTGCGATAACATTTTTAGCTGTATCCAGTTTGAAGCTGCTCTTGCCTTCAGGCATCTCCTGTATTAAATAAGAGGCAACACGACAGGTGCCAGAATGCAAGGTCAACGTATCAATTTCTTTAACCATCCCTCTTAATCGGAAGCTCATATCACCAAGCAATAACAAACAGGTAGCGGTAGACTCCCACAGCATCTCATGGAATTGTTTTGCATTAATGCTGATAACAACAGTGTCACAAAGTGCGGCTGAGCTTACTGGATAATCGTGGTGGTTTTTGAACATCAGCGCTTCTGCAAAAACTTCACCAGATTTTACCAGTTCGATAATTTTTTCCTGACCATCAGGTGATATGCGAAAAAGTTTTATTTTGCCGCTTAACACCATGTAAAAAGAGGTGACTTTATCGCCCTGGCTAAACAGTAGTTGACCTTCACTTAATTTTTTAATTTGGCTAAACTTGTAAACGCCGTCAAGTTGTAAATCAGTCAGTCTGGAGAATAGGAGGTGTTGCTTCAGATTGTTTTTTATGATCTCGGTATTATTCATTTTCATAAGGTGTTTTTTTGTCACCTGAGTTATGCTGAGGTCTCTATAAGATTCAAGTATGTTATAAATGTTCCATGCTGCTAAATATCCCGAGTCCTCAGTCCAGTATTATTTAGTGGGTTTTCGGTGAAGTTGTGAACCGATGTATTGTCACTAGTCACTGCTCTTTTTCGAGGTTGAGGAAAAGCATCGAACGGCCAGATGCTCCATAAGTGGCAACTTGTTCGGCTCAAATTTATTGGTGGTTCACTTCATGCTTTCCATACGTGCGCGTAGTTTGCTTAGTGCTTGCTGGGTGACTGCCAGTTCCTTTAGTAAATCATCATGTGTCACGGGCTTACTAAGTTCAGCTAGGCTTGCGGCTTTTACTTCATCCAGATTATTGATAACCACGGCAATAAACAGATTGATGATGACAAAGGTGCCAGTGACCACGAAACTGACGAAATAAATCCAAGCAAAGGGCTGTGTTTCCATGGCAGTGTACATGAGGTCGGTCCAGTCTTCTAGGGTCACGATACGGAACAGCGACAGCAGTGCCAGCCCCAGTGTTCCCCAGTGCGCGGGGTCATGTTGATGAAACAGGTGGTAGCCGGCGATAGCATAAATATAAAAGATAATGGACATCAGCAGCATGATGTTGCCCATGCTGGGAATGCTACGCATCAGGGTAGCGACAATCAGGCGAAGTTCGGGAATCGCGGTGATCAGTCGTA
>CAZMLD010000347.1:0-2531 GCA_964566975.1 uncultured Thiotrichaceae bacterium
TTGAGGAGGACCAAAAGAACGAGGGCCGCCCCAACCTGGAGGAGGGCCTCGGTAACCTGGAGGAGGACCAAAAGAACGAGGACCACCCCAGCCAGGAGGAGGTCCAGAAGATCCAGGGCCACCCCAGCCAGAGCGAGGACCACCCCAGCCAGGAGGAGGACCAGAAGATCCACCCCAGTTATTGAAGCCGTCGTCATCAAACATCTGCTCCATTTCTTCCATCCAGTAACGTGGATCCCATTCATCATAAGGATTCCAGTTATTACCACCCCAGTTACTGTTATTATTGCCAAACCAAGCATAACTGCTGGATGCGGCGAACAACAAAGCAACTGCCATTGTTAATCGTATTATTACTTTCATTTATTACTCCATCGACTAGAATTAATTATTGTACCGCCTGATTGTATGACAGTGTTGCGTGCACTTCAATGATTTACATCAAAACTTTTCAAATGAGTACGTAACATTACATTTCATCAGAGCAAACAATGTTCAACTATGAGCGCAAAATACGGCCACAACGCTGTAAAGTTCTACCTCAAGTAACACTAGGTGAACCTTGAAACACACAGATTGAAACATACAGCATGGAACATACAAAAAGGTGACTTTAACGGTAGCCTTACCCCTCACATACTCTCTAACTAGGCATGGCTTAATTTATGGACAAAACAAACAAGCAATCACTCGAAACATCAACCGCTTTGCTTAATGAGGCTATCGAGGGCATTGGTAAGGTCATTCTCGGCAAACAGCAACAGATTAAACTCGCGTTAACCTGTTTACTCGCCAAAGGCCATTGCCTGATTGAAGACCAGCCCGGTGTCGGCAAAACCACACTGGCACATACCATGGCACAGGTGATGGGGCTAGCTTTTCATCGCATTCAGTTTACCAGCGACTTATTGCCTGCCGATGTTCTCGGCGTGTCCATTTTTAATCGCGAACAGGCGGTGTTTGAGTTTCACCCCGGTCCCATTTTTTCTCATTTTATCCTTGCTGACGAAATCAACCGCGCCACACCAAAAACACAAAGCGCACTGCTTGAAGCCATGGAAGAGCACCAGGTTACTGTTGAAGGTGAAACGCGTGAATTGCCCGAGCCATTTTTTGTCATTGCCACACAAAACCCAACACACCAAATTGGCACCTACCCACTACCAGAGTCACAACTTGATCGCTTTTTAATGCGTATTGATTTAGGTTTCCCCGATAAGGTCGCCGAACGCCAGTTGCTTGAAGGCGAAGACCGGCGCAGCATCATTAAAAACCTGCAACCGGTGTTTAGCAAGCAACAATTCTTTAGTATCCAGCAGTTTGCCACCGCACTGCATGTATCGCCGGCGATTTTCGATTACATTCAGGCGATACTGGCATTCAGCCGACACAGCAGCGCCTTTGAGTTTGGCCTGTCACCGCGTGGCGGTCTGGCATTATTAAATGCCGCCAAAGCCTATGCCTTAATAGACGGTGAACAACATGTGTTGCCCGAACATGTGCAGGCCATTCTGCCTGCGGTAGCCAACCATCGCCTGCCCACCCAGTTAGACGCGCATTCAAAACAGTCGAAACCCGCAGCACAGTATATTCTTGAATCCGTCAGTGTCAGCTAATGTTTGCCTTTAGCCGAGTGCGACGATTTTTTCAGTTGCCCAGTCTTAGCCGCCAGCCCGTATTCAAATTCATCTCAAAACGCAGCGGCCCGTTTAATGGCAGCGTCACATTAAGCCGCGAGCGGGTTTATATTTTGCCAACTAAGGCTGGGCTTATTTTTGCCTTATTACTGCTGGCCTTATTAATTGGTTCTATTAATTATGAGAAAAACCTGGGTTTTATCTTAACTTTTCTGTTAGCCGGTACTGGCGGCGTTTTTTTATTATCAACATGGCGAAATATCGCTTGGCTGGAACTAAAAAGCGGTGATTGCCCACCCGTATTTTCAGGCGAAGCCGCCACCTTCAGCGTTGAATTACTTAATCATCAATTACTACAGCGTCACTCTATTGCAATAAGCCAGCATGGTGTACAACAGGATATTGTTGACTGCGCCGCAAACAGCAGAAAAATAATTCATTTTAAAGTAACAAGCAAACAACGTGGTTTAATACATGCGGGGCGGTTTCGACTGTATACCGAATTTCCATCTGGCTTATTCATTGCTTGGACCTGGATCGACCTGTCCATGTCAGGCATCGTTTACCCCGCACCAGACAACAGTTTCAGACTTCCCGTTTTTGACCTCAGCGAGGATGGCGACAGCGATATTTCTGGTAACGGTATGGAAAATTTTAGCCATCTCAGAAAATATCAGGCGGGCGATAATATCACTCGCATATCATGGAAAGCGGCAGCAAAAAATGATGAGTTATACAGCAAACAATTTACCGGTGCCAAATCCGCAACACACTGGATCAACTGGAATGATATTCCTGACCGTAACAGCGAGCAACGACTGGCGATTATGAGCGCATTGATTATCCATGCACATAAACATCAACAACACTACGGCATAAAACTACCACAGACAC
>CAZMLD010000348.1:0-2510 GCA_964566975.1 uncultured Thiotrichaceae bacterium
TTGTGTAACCTCTTTAAATTTATGTTTAACCGCCGCAGCCGCCGATGGTGACTTTAACGTTTTTGGTTGTGCTGTACAGTTTGCCACCGGCTTTTACTACCGCGATGACATCCGATGTTTGACCCATTTTTACTCGGGTTGAAACAAAGCCTTCTGTATTTTTGCCCAGCTTAAACGTTGCCGCTAACGGTGTGCCGTTTGAAGAAACAATAATGCTGATGGACTCAGTATCAGCAATTTTGCTGGTCACTGTAATTGGCACAACGGCACCATTTTCAGCAATATCCGGTGCTTTCAGCTCAATATCATCACTTGTTGCTGTGCTTGAGCTACCCAGTGAAGCCTGCAGTGCTGCGTCTGTCTCTTTGGCTTCAAAGGCGGCTTTAGGCCATGCTGCCATAACGGATTTTGGGGTTAATAAACCGGCGCTTATGGCGATGCCCGTTGCACCTGCAATAAACGTGCTTTTTAGTAGTACTCTTCTATTATTATTCATATAATCTAATCTACCCCTTACGTTTTATAATGTGTGAATGAATTTTGTTACTAAAATGATTTCTCTGGTAGTCATTACAGAATGAGGGCCAAAGGGTGTCATGATGGTATTTGGGTTATTTTTGCGAGCGTCGTATATCTGTGCATACAGTTTTTTATAGTCAGGGAAACGCGCTTTCATCGCAACTAATGGTGGTCCAATGTTGCCCGCTAATTCACCACCATTAATCAGATGGCAGGCCAGGCAATTTCCTTTTGTTCTGTCAAAGGCTAGCGCCTTGCCTTTGGCAAGGTCTACTATTTCGCCAGCACTGGCAATTACTGGAACAAACCAGAGGCTGCCCATAAGGCTGGCAATAGACATAGCTGTCGTTAGTAAATGCGTGTTTAGTCGCATTTCTTTTTTCCTCCGAATCGTTTTTCAGGAATATATTCATGACTGCACATGGGATATCTAGCATACTCTATAAGCGATATGAGGCAAAGGTTTTTAAAGAATAAAGCCGTCGCTTATGTGCGTAGTTGCTTGTATCGTCTAAATCGTTTAAATATAAATATCCACTAATGTGCATGTGTCGGAAAGCTTTGCTGGTTAATTTTTGCGTTGTTTGACTATTTCTTTCAAGTTCTTTTTTGCCGATTCTAGCCGACTTCTGGTTGACTGGCTTATATTTTCCTGCTGCATGGCATTGTCGTATTGCTGTATGGCAAGTTCAATATACCCCTGGCGTGCATACTGGTTGCCGGTGGATTCTAATGCAGCGCTAACTTGACCGTTGATAAAATAGGATCGAGCTAATGTTTTATGAATGATGGCATCGTCGTGTATCTGCAATTGTTTTTTTAATAGCGCGATGCTTTTCTCTGGTATATTATTGCGATTTAGTGCGTGTGCATAAGCCATAGTGACCGGTAGGTAGCCAGGGTATAGCTTTGCTAGTGCACTCAAAATTTGTAGCGATTTATCATCGTTTTTGTTGACTGTATAGGCTTCTGCCAGAGCAAGGCGAAGCCAGGGGTGTTGGTTTTTTTGCAGAAGCTGGTGCAGAATTTCAATGGCAAGATCGGCTTTATGCAAACGGATTGCGGCCAACGCTTTTTGATACTTGCCAATCAGCTCGTTACCGACGAACTCGGCATCAAGGTAGTGTTCTGGTTGCTTGCTGAGTAGAATGGCCAAGCGAGCTTTGGCAAGCTGAAAGTCTAGGCTGTCATTGGGTAAGTCGGCACTTTCTTCCGATAAACGATTTTTTGCTTCAGCAACGCGGTTACTGCTTAGCGGGTGCGTGCGTAAATATTCCATGCCTCCATCAGGGCTTTTATTCAGTAATATTTCAAAAAATTCAACCATGCCCATAGGGTTGATGCCGGCGTCAGTAAGCATGCCGATGCCGATGCGGTCTGCTTCATACTCATTGCTGCGGGTGAAGTTGATTGAAGACTGAATGTTGCCTGCTAGGCCTGATAATAGAACGGCATGACCGGCCTGAGAATCCTGCGTGCCAATTAAAATGGCCGCCAGTAAGGTGGCAATGGTCAATGCGGTTGTCTGCCCAGAGTTGTCAAATGCACGGGCAAGGTGACGTTGCGAAACGTGAGCGATTTCATGCGCTAGTACACCGGCGAGCTGACTTTCATTCTCAGCTTTCAGGATGAGTTCGGTATGTATGCCGATGTGACCAGCAGGGCCAGCAAAAGCATTGATTGTAGGCGATTTAATGATGAAAAAACGAAACTTACCGCCAGCAGCATCTGAGTGCGAAGCGAGTCGCAGGCCAAGATTTTCGAGGTAATCATTTATTTGCAGGTCATCAATAAAAACCAGATTGGCGCGCAGTGAGCGATAAAAAGCCCGACCGAGTTCTTGTTCTTCTTTGCTGCTAAAACTGTCCAGTGTCGGGTCGCCTAATGTTGGTAAGTTAGCATGACTGTTGCTGATCAGCATTAGCGTACTGACGATGCTTATAATAAGCCACCTATAACAGGTTTTTTTCATCAGCGATTCCTTAGCTAGG